>NZ_JBSFWU010000033.1:0-63509 GCF_053594995.1 Streptomyces sp. NPDC002536 | reverse complement strand
ACTGCTTTCCGCTGGTTTGCATACGGGCGGGGGGGGGGGGGCCCCCCGCCCGGGCCGCGGGGAACTGCGCGACCAGCTACAGCGGACCCGCAGTTGCCGGACCGGGCTTCCGGCCGGGCGCCTAGCTCAGCCGCTCGATCTTTTGGCCGCGCTGAGCCTCGCCTCCGCTGCGGGCAGGTGCCGCCTTCGTTCCTCAGGCGACCCCTACCCTCCGCTGCGGCTCAGCTCAGCCGCTCGATCACCATCGCCATGCCCTGCCCGCCGCCCACGCACATCGTCTCCAGACCGAACTGCTTGTCGTGGAACTGCAGCGAGTTGATCAGCGTGCCCGTGATGCGGGCACCCGTCATGCCGAAGGGGTGGCCCACCGCGATCGCGCCGCCGTTGACGTTCAGCCGGTCGAGATCGATGCCCAGGTCCCGGTAGGAGGGGATGACCTGCGCGGCGAACGCCTCGTTGATCTCGACCAGGTCGATGTCGCCGACCGCGAGCCCCGCCCGGCGCAGCGCCTGCTTGCTCGCCTCCACCGGCCCGTAGCCCATGATCTCGGGGGACAGCGCCGAGACGCCCGTCGAGACGATCCGGGCGAGCGGGGTCAGGCCCAGCTCCTGCGCCTTGGTGTCGGACATGATCACCACGGCCGCCGCACCGTCGTTGAGCGGGCAGCAGTTGGCCGCGGTGATCCGGCCGTCCGGGCGGAAGGCGGGCTTCAGGCCCTGGACGCCCTCCAGGGTGACGCCCGCGCGCGGGCCGTCGTCCGTCGAGACGACCGTGCCGTCGGGCAGCGTCACCGGGGTGATCTCGCGCTCCCAGAAGCCCTTGGCGATGGCCTGCTCGGCGAGGTTCTGCGAGCGCACGCCGAACTCGTCCATGTCCTGCCGGGTGACGCCCTTGAGCCGGGCCAGGTTCTCCGCGGTCTGGCCCATCGCGATGTACGCGTCCGGGACCAGCCCGTCCTCGCGCGGGTCGTGCCATCCCACGCCGCCCTGCTCGGCGCGGGCGGCCGTGCGGGCCTCGGCGTCGGCGAAGAGCGGGTTGTGGGTGCCCGGGATGCCGTCGGAGGAGCCGTTGACCGAGCGGGAGACCATCTCGACGCCCGCCGAGATGAAGACATCACCCTCGCCCGCCTTGATCGCGTGCAGCGCCATCCGGGAGGTCTGCAGCGACGAGGCGCAGTAGCGGGTGATCGTGGTGGCGGGCAGGTGGTCCATGCCCATCTGCACGGCCACGATGCGGGCCAGGTTGTGGCCCTGCTCGCCGCCGGGCATGCCGCAGCCGAGCATCAGGTCGTCGATCTCGCGCGGGTCGAGCTGGGGCACCTTGGCGAGGGCCGCCTGGATGATCGTGGCGGTCAGGTCGTCCGGGCGCAGTTCCTTCAGCGAGCCCTTGAAGGCCCGGCCGATGGGGGAGCGGGCGGTAGAGACGATCACGGCTTCGGGCATCACGGCTCCCAGGGTGCGCAAAAGGCAGGACTCTCCGGGAAGTTACCCGTACGTAGCGGTCTGGTCACGGCCTCGCCGCTGTGATGCGGGCCTCTTTCGCGGGTGCGTTCCCGGAGGGCGCGCGGGCCTCAATTGTCGCTCGGCCGGAACCCGGGCGTCGGCGGCTGGGACGGGCGCATTCCGCGCACCGTCCGGGGCTGGGCCCGCCGCCGCGCCGCCGGTTCGGCGTGGCCGGGCAGCCGGCGCCGCTTGCGGTGCTTGAGCAGCGCCCAGCGGCCGCGGGCCACCGACACCTCGGTGCCGCCCTCGGCCGCCGCCTGGGCGGCGGCCCGGGCCACCGGCAGGATGCCCTCGCGGCGCGCGGCGTCCGGCCGCTCCTCGTCCTCGGGCCACAGGCCCAGTGCGGCGCACAGCGTCGGCAGGACGGCCATGGCCGCGGTGGCGTAGCCCTCGGCCGAGGGGTGGTAGTTGTCCGGCCCGAACAGCTCCCGCGGGTTCGACGCGAACTCCGGCCCCAGCAGATCGCCCAGCGAGACCGTGCGCCCGCCCGCCTCCAGGACCCCTATGGTCTGCGCGGCCGCCAGCTGGCGGCTCATCCGCCGGGCCAGCCAGCGCAGCGGCTGGTAGACGGGCTCGATGGTGCCCAGGTCCGGGCAGGTGCCCACGACGACCTCGCAGCCGGCCTCGCGCAGCCTGCGCACCGCCTCCGCCAGCAGCCGCACCGAGCGGGCGGCCGGCACCCGGTGGGTGACGTCGTTGGCCCCGATCATGATCACGCAGACGTCGGGGACCCGCTCCGGGTCGGCGAGCAGCAGCGTGACCTGCCGCTCCAGGTCGTACGACTGTGCGCCGGACAGCGCCACGTTGTGCAGCTCCACCGGGAGCTCGGCCACTGCGGCGAGCCCGGTGGCCAGCAGGGCGCCCGGCGTCTGCCGCGGCCGGTGCACGCCCTTGCCGGCGGCAGTGGAGTCGCCCAGCATGCCGAGCAGCAGGGGCGGGTTCCCCAGCCTGTGGACGAAGGCCGAGCCGTAGCGCCCGTCCGCCTGCGGCGGGGTGTCCCCGCTGCCGCCGACCACGCGCTTGGCCAGTGCCACCTCGGTGAGCAGCACGCCCAGCACGGCCCCGCCGAGCAGGCCGGCGCCCCCGCCCCCGTACGCCGCCGCCGCTGCGATCCGCCGTGCTGCCCTCGCCCTCGACCTGGACATCGGCAGGCCTCCTCCACCGTCTCCGGGGCACGGAAATCCGTGCCCGGAAGCCCGTTTCACAAAGGCTTCATGAAAGCTTCACGAATGTGGTGCTCCCCTTTGCAGAGGCGCACTACCAGCAGGTTGCCCCGCCTGCAGTCGAACGCAACGCGCCACTAGTGCAGTCGGACGCGCAATAGGCTGGGCTTACGGGCACGCGACGACCGCTAGTGCCCCCTGACCGCGGAGATCACCGTGCAGTATCACGATTCGATGATTGAGCTCGTCGGCAACACCCCGCTGGTGAAGCTCAACAGCGTGACCGATGGCATCGAGGCCACCGTGCTTGCCAAGGTCGAATACTTCAACCCGGGCGGTTCCGTGAAGGACCGCATCGCCGTGCGCATGATCGAGGCCGCCGAGAAGTCCGGCGAGCTGAAGCCGGGCGGCACGATCGTGGAGCCGACCTCCGGCAACACGGGTGTGGGTCTGGCGATCGTGGCCCAGCAGAAGGGCTACAAGTGCATCTTCGTGTGCCCGGACAAGGTCTCCACGGACAAGATCAACGTGCTCCGCGCCTACGGTGCCGAGGTGGTCGTCTGCCCGACCGCGGTCGACCCCGAGCACCCGGACTCCTACTACAACGTCTCCGACCGCCTCGTCCGTGAGACGCCCAACGCCTGGAAGCCCGACCAGTACAGCAACCCCAACAACCCCCGCTCCCACTACGAGTCCACCGGTCCGGAGCTGTGGGAGCAGACCGACGGCAGGATCACCCACTTCGTCGCGGGCGTGGGCACCGGCGGCACCATCAGCGGCACCGGCCGCTACCTGAAGGAGATCAGCGACGGCAAGGTCAAGGTCATCGGCGCCGACCCCGAGGGCTCGGTCTACAGCGGCGGCTCCGGCCGGCCGTACCTGATCGAGGGCGTGGGCGAGGACTTCTGGCCGAGTGCATACGACCGGACGCTGGCCGACGAGATCGTCGCGGTCTCCGACAAGGACGCCTTCCAGATGACCCGCCGCCTCGCCAAGGAGGAGGGCCTGCTCGTCGGCGGCTCCTGCGGCATGGCGGTCGTCGCGGCGCTGCGGGTCGCCGAGAAGCTCGGCCCGGAGGACGTCGTGGTCGTGCTGCTGCCGGACAGCGGCCGCGGCTACCTGAGCAAGATCTTCAACGACGAGTGGATGGCGGACTACGGCTTCCTGGAGGAGGGCCCCGCCACCGCCCGCGTCGGCGACGTGCTGCGCCGCAAGGACGGCGGCCTGCCGTCTCTGGTGCACATGCACCCCGAGGAGACGGTCGGCGAGGCCATCGAGGTGCTCCGCGAGTACGGCGTCTCGCAGATGCCCATCGTCAAGCCGGGCGCGGGGCACCCCGATGTGATGGCCGCCGAGGTCGTCGGCTCGGTCGTCGAACGGGAGCTGCTGGACGCGCTGTTCGCCAGCCGGGCCTCGCTCTCCGACCCGCTGGAGAAGCACATGTGCCCGCCGCTGCCGCAGGTCGGCTCGGGCGAGCCGGTCGCCGACCTGATGGCCGTGCTGGGCAAGGCGGACGCGGCGGTCGTGCTGGTCGAGGGCAAGCCGTCCGGCGTGGTGAGCCGGCAGGACCTGCTCGCCTTCCTCGCCGAGGAGAACGGCGCCAAGTAGCCGCGGGCTCCGGTCCGTTGGCGGTGCACCGTTCGCCATCTGCCGGTCCGTCAAAGGTACGTATGTGTCACGTGCTCGCAGCACGGACTTAACAAGCGACCGGCATATTGGGGGAGTCGGCGGGACCTCCGGAGCGGCTCCCGGACTCTGGCCGTCCTGCGGGGGCCGCCGCCGTCCCGACCCCGGCCGCCTTTCCGGCCTGGGTGCGGCGGCCTCTGCGCCCTGTACGGGGGCGCCCCGAAGGGGCGCGGGGCTGTTGACATATGCGGCTCCGCCGCGTGGGCGCGACCAGCCACGACGCGCCTGCAGGCGAAGTCCCGGGGCTTACGGGGCGCTGCCGCACCTGGGGCGAAGCCCCGAGTTGTACGGTCACAGGACCCGCACCTCTCCGAAGGAGCACCTGTGACCGTTCCCTTGCTGACGTCCCTGGCCCGGCCCGGTCAGGACGACCGCCCGGACGCCCTCACCATCGCCGGGCAACCGTGTTCACGGGAGCAACTCCTGGGAGCCGCAAGCGCGGTGGCGTCCCGTATCGCCGGTGCCAAGTCCGTCGCCGTCCGGGCGACGCCGAGCGTGGAGACCGTCGCCGCCGTCGTGGGCGGGCTGCTGGCCGGGGTGCCCGTGGTGCCGCTGCCGCCGGACGCCGGGCCCGCCGAGCGCGAGCACATCCTGCGCGACTCCGGCGCCGAGCTGGTCCTCGGCGCGGACGTGCCCGTCGACATACGCGAACAGGGCTCCTGGACGGGCGCGGAGCCCGGCCCCGCGTCCACCGCCCTCGTCCTCTACACCTCCGGCACGACCGGCGCCCCCAAGGGCGCACTGATCCCCCGCGCGGCGGTCGCCGCGTGCCTGGACGGGCTCGTGGACGCCTGGCAGTGGACGCCCGAGGACACCCTGGTGCACGGCCTGCCGCTGTTCCACGTCCACGGCCTGGTCCTGGGCGTGCTGGGCGCGCTGCGCACCGGCTGCCGGCTGGTGCACACCGGGCGGCCGACGCCGGAGGCGTACGCGGCCGCGGGCGGCAGCCTGTACTTCGGGGTGCCGACCGTCTGGTCCCGCGTCGTGCGCGACCCGGCCGCGGCGCGGGCGCTGAGCGGGGCGCGGCTGCTGGTGTCGGGCAGCGCGGCGCTCCCCGCGCCCGTCTTCCGGGGCCTGGAGGAGCTCACCGGGCAGCGGCCCGTGGAGCGTTACGGCATGACCGAGACCCTGATCACCGTCTCCGCCCGCGCCGACGGCGAGCGCCGCCCGGGCGCCGTGGGGCTGCCGCTGCCGGGCGTCCGGACCCGGCTGGCGGCGACGGAGGGCGGCATCGGCGAGCTGGAGGTGAGCGGGCCGACGCTGTTCGCCGGCTACCTGGGCCGCCCGGAGGCGACGGCCGCCGCGTACACCGCCGACGGCTGGTTCCGCACCGGCGACATCGCGGCCGTCGACGAGGACGGCACCCACCGCATCGTGGGCCGCGCCTCCACCGACCTGATCAAGTCCGGCGGTTACCGCATCGGCGCGGGCGAGGTGGAGAACGCGCTGCTCGACCACCCGGCGGTCAGCGAGGCGGCGGTGGTCGGGGTCGCGCACGAGGACCTCGGCCAGGAGGTCGTCGCGTACGTGGTGGCCGACGGGGTCGGCGAGCGGGAGCTGATCGACTTCGTGGCCGGGCACCTGTCCGTGCACAAGAGGCCGCGCCGCATCCGCTTCCTGGACGCGCTGCCGCGCAACGCGATGGGCAAGCCGCAGAAGAAGCTGCTGCCGCCGCTGTGACGCACCCTGTCCCGGCCTGCATAATTTCATGCAGGCCGGGACAGAACTGAATGACCGAGGAGAGCCGATGAGCGACACCGGGGCCACGGCGCGGCTGCAGAAACTCTTCGAGGGGCACAGGCTGACGCCGACGCAGCGGCGCATCGCCCACTGCATGGTGCGGCGTGCCGCCGACGCGCCGTTCCTGTCGAGCGTGGAGCTCGCCGAACTGGCCGGCGTCAGCCAGCCGTCGGTGACCCGCTTCGCGGTGACCCTCGGCTTCGACGGCTACCCGGCGCTGCGCCGGCACCTGCGGGACGTCGTACCGGCCGCCGCGGGCGCGGCGGCGGACTCGTACAACGAGTACCAGCAGGCGGTGCACGCCGAGATCGACAACCTCCGCCACCTCGCCTCGCTGCTCGCCGACCCGGAGCCGGTCGCCCGCGCGGGGCGGCTGCTGGCCGCGTCCCGGCCGCTGCCGGTGCTCGGGCTGCGTGCCGCCGGGGCCCAGGCGGGCGGCTTCGCCTACTTCGCGCGCAAGGTGCACCCGGACGTCCGGCTGCTCGACGAGGGCGGCACGCTGCTCGTCGACCGGATCGACGCGGCCGTACGGGCGGGCGCGAGCGCACTGCTGTGCTTCGCGCTGCCGCGGCACCCGCGGGAGGTCGTGGAGGCGCTCGCGTACGCACAGGGTGCGGGGCTGACGGTCGTCACCGTCGCGGACTCCACGTTCGCTCCCGTGGCGCGGTACAGCGAGGTGCTGCTGCCCGCCGCTGTGGGGACGGGGCTGGCCTTCGACACGGCGTGCGCGCCGATGCTGCTGGGGCGGGTGCTGCTGGAGGCGATGTGCGATGCGTTGCCTGATGCTCAGGCGCGCTTGGAGGAGTTCGACGTGCGGGCCGTGGCTCGGGGGTTGTTCGTCGACTAACGGTGTGTTGTGGTTGCTCGCGCAGTTCCCCGCGCCCCTTCGGGGCGCAGCTCCGGGAAGCCGCCCAGCAAGTGGTCGTCCTTGCCTCGCAGGACGCGGTCCAGGAATGACACGACAGCCGCCCTCGTCGCGGCAACTGCCCGCTCCGGGCGTACCGTTCCCACGTCCTTCCGCAGGACCTCGCGCGAGGCGGCGCCCGGCAGCAGTGCCGCCGCGTCCGTGTACGCCCCGTGCCGCGAGCCGAGCAGCGTCACGTCGCCGTGCCACCCGCGCGAGTGCCGCCACAGCGATGCCCACGACGGCTGGCGCCGGTACGAGCCCGAGTCGGGGCTCTCCGTCCCCATGAGGAGGAACGGGCGGTCGACCCCGTCCCGGGCCACGCTGCCCGGCTTGCCGTCCGGGAACGCCAGCGTCCCGTCCATGTCGACCGCGGCACCGATCCGCCGGTCGTCGTGCATCGCCTGCAGCGCGGTGAAGCCGCCCGCGGAGTGGCCCGCCATGGCGATGCGGTGCAGGTCCATCGCGTCCGTCAGCGTGCGCGGCAACTCGGGCCGGGGGTGCGGCCGGTGGCCGTCGAGCACGTCGAGGACGAAGCGGGTGTCGTCCACCCGGGCCGTCATCGCCTTGCGGAGCACGGCACTCGGGTCGGTGCCGTGCTGCTGCGCCAGGGCGGGCAGCCCGGACTCCGCGAGCCGGCCGCCGCCGTGGCGGCCGGGACCGGTGCCGGTGAGGAGCACCTCGGAGGAGTCGTAGGTGTGGTCGACCGTGACGACCACATAGCCGCGGGAGGCGAGCTCCTCGACGAGCGAGGTGTTCCACGTGCGCGGGTCGCCCAGCCCCGCGGAGTACAGCACGACGGGCCGCACCCGGGTGCCGCGCGCGACGGGTGCGTCCACGACGGCGTGCGTCCGCGTGGCGGCCCAGTCGACGCTTCCGGCGGGCACGCCGTAGTTGAACACCCCCGCGCCCCTCGCCGAGCCGAAGTGGGCGGCGGAGAGGGCGTCCATGTGCGGGGCGATGCGCTGCGCCGTGCGCCACTGCGCCCGCGCGGCCGGGTACCAGAAGCTGACCATCACCTGGCGGGATCCCCGCTCCGGGTGCCAGGGGTCCGGGCGCGCGGTGTCGGTCAGGTGCCGGGTCGTCGTCCCGACCGGGTACGGGCCGGTGGGGGCGGGCAGCGGTGACGCTGCCGCTGTGGCCGCTGTGGCCGCCGCCGCGTGGGCGGTGGGGGTGAAGGCGCTGGCGAGCCCCGTCAGGGCCAGCACGCCGGCTGCGACGAGCGCTCGTCGGCGCAGGGCGCGCTGCTGGTCCGGCACCGGCATGGCGTGGGTCCTTCCGCTCGTCTGATACGACGAGAGTAGGGATCGGGCGGCCTCGGACTCGTCACACGACGGGGCCAAGTCCCGTGTGATACCGCGGTATGACTCCGAGTGGGCTAGCCAGACGCCCCTTACGGGCCCCGCCACTCAGCCCGCTCTCAGAAACCCCCACTACCCTTCCGCACCGGAATCCCGATCCGGAACGAGGAGGTCCGAACGTGACCGGCGGCAGCAAGTACGCATTGGCACGGGTAGCGGTGATCGTCCGGGCGCCCGCCGCCCGGCTCTGGTGGTCCGGGCTGCTCGGCGCCGGCATCGGCGCCTTCGTGCCGGGGTTCACCGGCCTCCGCATCGGCGCCCTCGCCGGTGCCGCGCTGTTCCTGGTCGCGGCCGCCGGCGCCTTCGCCGTACGCCGCAAGCGCTACGCGGAGCTCGCGCGCGGCGCGTCCCGGGCCGGGCGGGCCGTCTTCCTCCAGGACCGCGCCGTCACCGCGCGGAACTGGCGCCGCGCCCACCGCTGGTGGCTCGCCCTGGGCTTCCTCGCCGCCGTGGGCTCCTCCTTCGCGCTGCCGTGCGCCGTCGGCCTCGGCCTGGCCGGGGCCGGTGCCGGGCTGTGGGCGAAGGCCCGGTGGCTGGGCACCCTGGAGCGCCGCGACGAGGTGCTGCTGTGGGTGCGCACCGAGTGGGCCCACGCGAGCCCCGCCGCCCCGCGCGTGACCGGCTACCTGACCACCGGGCTCGCCGCGGGCGATGCCGCCCCCGGCGGTGCGAAGGTCACCGCAGGGCGGTGAGACCCGCCGCGTGCGCGGCGCCCCCCTCGGCAACCAGTTCGGCGAGTGTCTGCGGCGAGCGGACGGTGACGAACCGAGCGGTCTCTCCTTCTGCGGCCGTGTAGCCGTAAACCCCCGGCCGGGGGAGCGTGTTGTACGCGTAGTGGTGTGCGAAGTAGTACGCGCCGGTGTCGAGCAGCGTGACGTGGTCGCCCGCCTCCAGCAGCGGCAACGGCCGGTCCACGGCGACCAGGTCGCCGGCGAAGCAGCACGGCCCCGCCACGTCCTGGGCCACCGCCCCGCCCGTCTTCGGCAGCCCCTGCGCGTCGTACGCGGCCACCCGCAGCGGCCACGACTCCGGTGCGAACACCGTTCGCACGGCCAGCTGCGCCCCCGCGTGGGTCACCGCGATCCGGCGGCCGCCCGCCGACTTGGCGTACTCGACGCGGGCCAGCACCATGCCGCTCTTGGCGAGCAGCGCCCGGCCGAACTCCGTCACCAGGCCGTAGCGTCCGTCGAACAGGCCGGGGACGGTGCCGGCCAGCAGCCGGGCGTAGTCGTCGAAGGTGGGGATGACCTCGTCGGAGGAGAAGTTGACGGGCAGTCCGCCGCCGATGTCGAGCGTCGCGATCTGCTGCCGCCCGGCGGCCGCGTTGACCTCCTCGGCCAGCTCGTACACGGCCCGCACACCCTCGGCCATCAGCTCGGGAGGGCACCCCTGCGAGCCGACGTGGGCGTGCAGCCGCGTGAGCCAGGGGCGCTCCGCGCAGGCGCGGAGCAGCCATGCGCGCGCCCCTTCGTCGCGCAGCGCGACGCCGAACTTGGACGTGGCGGTGGCCGTGCTCAGCGCGCCGATGCTCCCGCCGCCGACCTGCGGGTTCACCCGCAGACCGAGGGTGGAGGAGGTGGGGGCCGACTGTACGAGCGCATCCAGCCGCACGAGCTCCTCGCGGCTGTCGGCGTTCACGGCGATGCCGAGCGCGAGGGCCTCGCGCAGCTCGGCGCCCGTCTTGGCGGGGGAGTCGAGCACCGTGCGGGCGGGGGACGCCCCCGAGGCCCGGGCGAGGGCGAGTTCGCCGGGGCTGGCGACCTCGCAGCCGAGGCCCTCGTCGGCGAGGAGACGGAGGACGGGGACGAGCGGGGCGGCCTTGACGGCGAAGGTGTGCAGAATGCGGGTCGCTCCGAGGGCACTGAATGCCTCGCGCAGCGTTCGGGCGGCGTCGCGGATCGCGTCCACGTCGAGGAACCCGGCGACGGGCTGCTGCGGCCCGACGATCCCCTGCCGCACGGCGTGCCTGACGGCACGGTCCCGCCGACTCTCCACGGCTGTCATGCCCCGACTGTGCCACGGGGCCCCGTCAGGGGCGCGGGGAACTGCGCGACCGGCCAAGGCCGGCCTGCAGCCGATGCACCACCCCAGGGGTCCGGGGCGGAAGCCCCGGGACTTCGACTGCAGGCGCGCCGTGGCCGATCGCGCAGTTCCCCGCGCCCCTGACGGGGCACACCACCCCGCGGTGTTGACCCGCCCGCCGCGAGGCGGCTAGCTTCGCGGCGGTCCACAGGGAACGGCGGTGCGATTCGTGCGCGTTCTACGGCAGGACGTTCGTTCAGACGCTCAGTGCGAGCGCGAAGGCGCCGACGTCGTGGTCATCGGCGCCGGCATCGTCGGCGCGGCCTGCGCCGAGGCGCTCGGGCGGCGCGGGGTGGGCGTGCTCGTCGTCGACCGGGGGCCGGCCGTCGGGGAGACCACCGCCCGCAGCGAGGGCAACCTGCTCGTCTCCGACAAGCCCCCCGGCCCCGAACTCGCCCTCGCCCAGGCCTCCTTGCGCCGCTGGCCCGTACTCCTGGCCGCGCTGCGCGAGGAGCTCGGGCCCGGGCGCGCCGCGTGCGAGTACGAGCCCAAGGGCGGGCTCGTCGTCGCCACCGGCGAGGACGCCGCCGCCGCGCTCGGCGACGCCGTCTCCGCCCAGCGCGCCGCGGGCGTCGAGGCGCACGACCTCGCGCCGGGCGAGGCGGCCGCGTACGAGCCGCACCTCACACCGGACGTCCGGGCCGCCGTGCACTATCCGCAGGATGCCCAGCTGCACCCCGTGCTCGCCGCGACCGCGCTGCTCGCCGCCGTACGAGCCCGGGGCGGCGGGGTCCGTACGGGAGTGAGGGCGCTCGGCGTCGAGACCGGGGCGGGCGGCAGGGTCACGGCCCTGCGCACCTCCGACGGGCGGGTGCCGTGCAACGCGGTCGTCAACGCGTGCGGCCCGTGGGCCGGCCGCTTCGCCGAGGCGGCCGGTGCGCCGCTGCCCGTGCTGCCCCGGCGCGGCACGGTCCTGGTCACCGGCCCGCTGCCGCCGGGCACCGTGCGGCACAAGGTGTACGACGCGGGGTACGCGGCCGCGGTCGGCAGCGGGGACGCCGCGCTGCGCACGGCGGCCGTGATCGAGGCGACCCCGGCCGGGACGGTGCTGATCGGATCCAGCCGGCAGCGCTGCGGCTTCGACGGGACCCTGCGCCTGGAGGTGCTGAGCGCCCTGGCGCGCGGCGCGGTGCGGCTGTTCCCCGTGCTCGCGGACGTCCCGGTGGTGCGCGCGTACGGCGGCTTCCGCCCGTACACCCCCGACCACCTGCCCGTCATCGGCGAGGACCCGCGCCTGCCGGGCCTCTGGCACGCGACCGGCCACGAGGGCGCCGGTGTCGGCCTCGCCGCGGCGACCGGCGAACTCCTCGCCCAGCTGCACACCGGCGAGCCCCCGCTCACCGACCCCCGGCCGTTCCGGGTGGCCCGCCCGGGCCTGGGCTTCACGGGCCTCACGGGCTTCACGAAGGAGAACCCATGCCCCTGACCGTTCACGTGGACGGCGCTCCGCACCCGGCCCGCCCCGGCCAGACCGTGGCGGCCGTGCTGCTGTCGACGGGCCGCGTGTCCTGGCGGGAGACCCGCCACGGGGGCCGCCCGCGCGGCGTGTTCTGCGGCATCGGCGTCTGCTACGACTGCCTCGTCACCGTCAACGGCCTTGCGGGCGTGCGGGCTTGCAGACGCGAAGTCCGCGAGGGCGACCGGATCGAGACCGCCTCGCCCGCGGCGGGCCGGGGAACACAGGGCGAGCCGTCGGCCGCCGATGCGCCGCGCGCCGGGGCACCGGGCAGGGACGTGCCGGGCGCCATTCCGCAGCCGAGCGGATGGCCGGGGGCGTCGTCCCCCGATGCACCGGCTGCGCCGCCTGCCGGGCAACTCGGCGGGCGGCCGGGCGATATGCCGCAGTCGGGCCGGGACACGGGGGCGTCGCCCGGGTCCGCCGTTCCCCCGCCGGCGGGGGAGACACCGTCCGCGCCCCCTCCCGACGACCCGCCGGGACGGCCCGCCGGCACCGGGAGCGGTGCGTGAGCGGCTTACCGCCGCGCGTCGTCGTGGTGGGGGCCGGGCCCGCCGGGGTGCGGGCCGCGTTGAGCGCCGCTCGCGGGGGCGCCCGGGTGGTGCTCGTCGACAGCGGGGAGCGCATCGGCGGGCAGTACCACCGGCAGCCCGCGGTGGGCGCCGGGTCGCGTCGCGCGCACCCGCTGGAGCGCGCTGTCACCGCACAACCGCGCATCGAGCACCTGGCCCGCGCCACCGTCTGCGCGCTCGAACCGGGACCGCACACCGGCAGCCATCTCGTACACCTCCAGCAGGGCCCCGCCGACGCCGCCGGGCTGCCGGTCCGTACGCTCCTGGCCGACGCGCTGGTGCTGTGCACCGGCTCTTTCGACCGTGCGCTGCCCTTTCCCGGCTGGGACCTGCCCGGCGTCGTCACGGCCGGGGCCGCCCAGGCGCTGGCCAAGGGGCAGCGGCTGGCCGTCGGCCGGCGCGCGGTGCTCTCCGGGACGGGCCCGTTCCTGCTGCCGGTCGCGACCTCGCTGCTCGGGGCCGGGGCCCGGGTGCTGGGCGTGTACGAGGCCGGCACCCCGGCCCGCTGGCTGCGCCGCCCCCTCGTGGCACTGTTCGACGGAGGCCCCGTCAGGATGGCCGAACTCGCCGCATACGCGGTCGAATTGGCCCGGCATCGCGTCCCGTACCGCACCCGCCGCGCAGTCGTCGCGGCGCACGGTGACGGCCGCGTCGAGGCGGTCACCGTCGCCCGCCTGGACGCCCACTGGCGCATCGTCCCCGGCAGCGAGCGCATCGTCGCGCCCGTGGACGCCGTGTGCGTCGGCTACGGCTTCACCCCGCAGCTGGAACTTCCCCTCGCCGCGGGCTGTGCCGTGCAGGACGGCCACGTCGTCGTCGACGCCCGGCAGGCCACCTCCGTGCCCGGCGTGTACGCGGCCGGGGAGCTCACCGGCATCGGGGGAGCGGCCGCCGCCGCGGCCGAGGGCGAACTGGCGGGCCTGGCCGCCGCGTCGGACGCCACCGGCGGCTCCGGCCCCGTGCGCGCCGCTGCCGCCGCTGCGCGCGTCCGCTCCGGCCGCCGCTTCGCCGCCGCGCTCGCCTCCGCCCACCCGCTGCGCGACGGCTGGTCGACCTGGCTGAGCGAGGACACCTGCGTCTGCCGCTGCGAGGAGGTCACGTACGGGCAGCTGTGCGAGGCCGTCCTGGGGCGGGGCGCGGACGGGATGCGGGCCGTGAAGCTCACCTGCCGGGTCGGCCTCGGGGCGTGCCAGGGCCGGGTGTGCGGGCGCAACGCCGCCGACCTGACGGCCGGCCTGCTCGGACACCCGCCCGCCGACCCGCTCGCCGTGGACCGGCGCCCCCTGGCCCACCCCGTCCGGCTCGCCGACCTCGCCGGTCCTGCCGGCCCGGCGGACGACGAACCGGAACCCCCACCTGTTGACTAGCGCTATTCACCGGCCCAAGATGTGCAGTGTTCTATTCAGAACGCCCATCGAGGCTGGGAGGCAGGGCCCCATGTCAGGACCGCGACCCGTGCGAGCACCGCGAGGCACCGAGCTGAGCGCCCGGGGGTGGCAGCAGGAAGCCGCCCTGCGGATGCTGCAGAACAACCTCGACCCCGAGGTCGCCGAGCACCCCGACAAGCTCGTCGTCTACGGCGGCACGGGCAAGGCGGCCCGCGACTGGCGCTCGTTCGACGCGATGGTCCGCACCCTGCAGACGCTGAAGCAGGACGAGACCATGCTCGTGCAGTCCGGCCGCCCGGTCGGCGTGATGCAGACGCACGAGTGGGCCCCGCGCGTCCTCATCGCCAACTCCAACCTCGTCGGCGACTGGGCCAACTGGGAGGAGTTCCGCCGCCTGGAGGCCCTCGGCCTCACCATGTACGGCCAGATGACGGCCGGTTCCTGGATCTACATCGGCACCCAGGGCATCCTCCAGGGCACCTACGAGACCTTCTCCGCCGTCGCCGCAAAGAGGTTCGGCGGCACCCTGGCCGGGACGATCACGCTGACCGCCGGCCTCGGCGGCATGGGCGGCGCCCAGCCGCTGGCCGTCACCATGAACGACGGCGTCGCGATCTGCATCGACTGCGACCCGCGCGCCATCGAGCGCCGCATCGAGCACCGCTACCTCGACGTCAAGGCCGACTCCCTCGACCACGCCCTGCACCTGGCCGTCGAGGCGCGCGACGCCCGCCGCCCGCTGTCCATCGGCGTCCTCGGCAACGCGGCCGAACTCCTCCCGCAGCTGCTGGCGATGAACGCCCCCATCGACATCGTCACGGACCAGACCAGTGCCCACGACCCGCTGGCCTACCTGCCGATCGGCGTCGACTTCGACGACATGGCCTCCTACGCGGCCGACAAGCCCGCCGACTTCACCCTTCGCGCCCGTGAGTCCATGGCCAAGCACGTCGAGGCCATGGTCGGCTTCCAGGACGCGGGCGCCGAGGTCTTCGACTACGGCAACTCCATCCGCGGCGAAGCACAGTTGGCGGGCTACGAGCGCGCCTTCGCCTTCCCCGGCTTCGTCCCCGCCTACATCCGGCCCCTGTTCTGCGAGGGCAAGGGCCCCTTCCGCTGGGCGGCCCTGTCCGGCGACCCGAAGGACATCGCGGCCACCGACCGCGCGATCCTCGACCTCTTCCCCGAGAACGAGTCCCTGGCCCGCTGGATCAAGATGGCCGGCGAACGCGTCCACTTCCAGGGCCTCCCCGCCCGCATCTGCTGGCTCGGCTACGGCGAACGCGACCGCGCGGGCGAGCGGTTCAACGACATGGTGGCGAGCGGCGAACTGTCCGCGCCCGTCGTCATCGGCCGCGACCACCTCGACTGCGGCTCGGTGGCCTCCCCGTACCGCGAGACCGAGGCCATGCTCGACGGCTCGGACGCGATCGCGGACTGGCCGCTCCTCAACGCGATGGTGAACGTCGCCTCCGGCGCCTCCTGGGTCTCCCTCCACCACGGCGGCGGCGTCGGCATGGGCCGCTCGATCCACGCGGGCCAGGTCACGGTGGCGGACGGCACACCACTGGCCGGCGAGAAGATCCGCCGCGTGCTGACGAACGACCCGGGCATGGGCGTGATCCGCCACGTGGACGCGGGTTACGAGGCCGCTGACGCGGTCGCGGAGGCCCGAGGCGTCCGTGTCCCCATGCGCGAGGGTGAGCAGGCGTGAGTACCGAGCAACCGCGCCCTGTCAGGGGCGCGGGGAACTGCGCGACCAGCCACAACGGACCCGCACCGTCCTTCCACGAGATGTGGCACGACCTGCTCCCGATCGGCCGCAACGCGGCCACGGGCGGCTATCGCCGCTACGCCTGGACCGGCGCCGACACCGACTGCCGCACCTGGTTCCAGGCGCAGGCCGAGCGCCGCGGCCTCGCCTACGAGGTGGACCGCAACGGCAACCAGTGGGCCTGGCTGGGCGACCCGGCCGCCGGCGACGCCGTCGTCACCGGCTCCCACCTCGACTCCGTCCCCGACGGCGGCGCCTTCGACGGCCCCCTCGGCGTCGTGTCGTCCTTCGCCGCCCTCGACGAGCTCCGCACCCGCGGCGCGCAGCCGCACCGCCCCCTCGCCGTCGTCAACTTCGGCGACGAGGAGGGCGCCCGCTTCGGCCTCGCCTGCGTCGGCTCCCGGCTGACCGCCGGACAGCTCACCGTGGAGGCGGCCCACGCGCTCCGCGACGCAGACGGGATCACCCTCCCGCAGGCCATGGAACGCGCCGGCTACGACCCGGACGCCATCGGCCCCGACCCCGAACGCCTCGCCCGCATCGGCGCGTTCGTCGAGCTGCACGTCGAACAGGGCCGGGCCCTGGCCGACACCCCGCACGCAGTGGGCGTCGCGTCGGCGATCTGGCCGCACGGCCGCTGGCGCTTCGACTTCCACGGCGAGGCCAACCACGCCGGCACCACCCGCATCGAGGACCGCCGCGACCCGATGCTGACCTACGCCAACACCGTCCTCGCCGCCCGCAAGAAGGCCCGGCTCGCCGGCGCCCTGGCCACCTTCGGCAAGGTGAGCGTCGAGCCGAACGGCGTCAACGCCATCGCCTCGCTCGTCCGCGGCTGGCTGGACTCCCGCGCCGCCGACGAGGAGACCCTCGCCGAGGTCGTCGCCGCCGTCGAACAGGCCGCGGTCGAGCGCGGCGAGCGCGACGGCGTGGACGTGCGGGTCACCCGGGAGTCCTTCACCCCCGTCGTCGAGTTCGCCCACGGCCTGCGCGACGAGCTGGCCAAGATGCTCGGCGGCGCACCGGTCCTGCCCACGGGCGCGGGCCACGACGCCGGTATCTTGTCCGGCACCGTCCCCACCGCCATGCTCTTCGTCCGCAACCCCACCGGGGTCTCGCACTCGCCCGCCGAGACGGCGACCGAGGACGACTGCACGGCCGGAGTGACCGCACTCGCCGACGTACTGGAGGGCCTCGCGTGCCGGTGACCGCGACCGAGACCGTGACCTACTGGGCCGAGCACGCCTGGCTCGACCCCGTGGTCGAGTCGGGCGTGGCCGTCGACGTGGCCGACGGCCGCATCACGGCCGTCCGCACCGACGTGCCCGCCCCGCCCCCGGGAGCGGTGACCCTGCGCGGGCTCACCCTCCCCGGGCTGGCCAACGCCCACTCGCACGCCTTCCACCGCGCCCTCCGCGGCCGCACCCAGGTCGGCTCCGGCACCTTCTGGACCTGGCGCGAGGTGATGTACCAGGCGTCCCAGAACCTCACCCCCGACACCTACTTCACCCTCGCCCGCGCCGTCTACGCCGAGATGGCGCTGGCCGGCATCACCTGCGTCGGCGAGTTCCACTACGTCCACCACGCCCCCGGCGGCACGCCCTACGGCGACCCCAACGCCATGGGCGAGGCCCTGACCGAGGCCGCAGCCGCAGCCGGTATCCGCATCACCCTCCTCGACACCGCGTACCTTTCATCGGGCTTCGGCGAGCCTCCCGACCACCACCAACTGCGCTTCTCCGACGGCACGGCGGACGCCTGGGCCGACCGGCTCTCCGCCTTCAAGCCCGCCGACGGCGGCCACGTCCGGATCGGCGCCGCCGTGCACTCCGTGCGCGCCGTGCCCGCCGACGGACTGGCGACCGTCGCCGCCTGGGCCGAGGAGCGCGAGGCCCCCCTGCACGTCCACCTCTCCGAGCAGACCGCCGAGAACGACGCCTGCCGCGCGGCGCACGGCTGCACCCCGGCCCGGCTCCTCGCCGACCACGGCGTCCTCGGCCCGCGCACCACCGCCGTGCACGCCACGCACCTCACCGACGAGGACATCGCCCTCCTCGGCGGCTCCGGCACCGGCACCTGCATGTGCCCGACCACCGAGCGCGACCTGGCCGACGGCATCGGCCCCGCCGTCGCCCTGCAGCGCGCAGGCTCCCCCCTCTCCCTCGGCAGCGACAGCCACGCCGTGATCGACCTGCTCGAAGAGGCCCGCGCGATGGAGCTGAACGAGCGCCTGCGCACCCGCACCCGCGGCCACTGGACGGCGGCCGCCCTGCTGCGGGCCGCCACCGCCGACGGCCACGCCGCCCTCGGCTGGTACGGGGCGGGCCGGCTGGAGGCGGGCGCGCTCGCCGACTTCACCACGCTGGCACTGGACTCCGTCCGCACCGCGGGACCGCTGCCCCGGCTCGGCGCCGAGACGGCCGTATTCGCCGGGACCGGAGCGGACATCCGGCATACGGTGGTCGGCGGCCGGCACGTCGTCCGCGACGGGGTCCATCAGCTCGTCCCGGACGTCCCCCACGCCCTGGCCGAGGCGATCGCAGCGCTGACCGACGGACACTGAAGCTGAAGCCGAAGGCGGAAGAAACCACCCCGATGACGACAGCAATCACCAACATCAGCAGTCTCGTCACCAACGACCCCTCCCTCGGTGCAGGCCCGCTCGGTCTCGTCCAGGACGCGGCGGTCGTCGTCGACGGCGACCGCATCGCCTGGGTCGGTGAGTCCAGGAAAGCACCCGCCACTGACAACGCCGTCGACGCGGCGGGCCGCGCCGCCCTCCCCGGCTTCGTCGACTCCCACTCCCACCTCGTCTTCGCGGGCGACCGCACCGCGGAGTTCAACGCACGGATGTCCGGGCAGAGTTACAGCGCGGGCGGCATCCGCACCACCGTCGCCGCCACCCGCGCCGCCACGGACGAGGAGCTGGAGGCCAACCTCCTGCGCTACGTCCGCGAGGCGCTGCGCCAGGGCACCACGACCCTGGAGACCAAGTCCGGCTACGGCCTGACCACCGCCGACGAGGCCCGCGCGCTGCGCATCGCCGCCGCCCACCTGGACGAGGTCACGTACCTGGGCGCCCACATCGTCTCCCCGGATTTCGCCGACGACCCGGAGGCCTACGTCGCCCTCGTCACCGGCGAGATGCTCGACGCCTGTGCCCCGCACGCCCGTTGGGTCGACGTCTTCTGCGAGAAGGGCGCCTTCGACGGCGACCAGGCCCGGACGATCCTGGAGGCCGGCCGGGCCCGCGGCCTGACCCCGCGCGTCCACGCCAACCAGCTCGGCCACGGCCCCGGCGTCCAGCTGGCGGTGGAGCTCGGCGCGGCCTCCGCCGACCACTGCACGCACCTGACGGACGCGGACGTCGACGCGCTGGCGGGCAGCGACACCGTGGCCACGCTGCTCCCCGGCGCGGAGTTCTCCACGCGGGCCCAGTGGCCGAACGCGCGCCGCCTCCTGGACGCGGGCGCGACGGTCGCCCTGTCCACGGACTGCAACCCCGGCTCGTCCTTCACCAGTTCCGTGCCGTTCTGCATCGCGCTGGCAGTGCGGGACATGGGCATGACGCCGGACGAGGCGGTGTGGTCCGCCACGGCGGGCGGCGCGGCGGCGCTGCGCCGCACGGACATCGGCCGCGTGGCACCGGGCGCCCGGGCGGACGTGCTGCTCCTGGACGCCCCGTCCCACGTCCACCTGGCCTACCGCCCGGGCGTCCCGCTGGTCTCGGCGGTCTGGCAGCGGGGCGTACGGGTGGTGTGACGCTCGGGGCGCTCCAAGGCAACGAGGGGCATGGCCCGGCCCGCCTGCAATGCCCGTTCCCGGAAGGCGCCGAAGCCGGGATCGGCGGCGATCTGGCGGGCCCACAGCGCGTCGTGCTCGGCCTCGTCGACGAGCCGGGCGCGCGCCGCGTAGCGCTCCTCGCCCACTTCGACGGTCACGTCGTCGGGTGCCGCCATCGCATTGCGGAACCAGGCGGGTGCGGTGGGTGCGCCGCCGTTGGACGCGAAGACGACGAGCCGCTCGCCGTCGGGCAGATGCACCAGCGGCGTCGTCCTCGGCAGCCCGCTGCGCGCGCCGCGCGTGGTGAGCAGCAACAGCTTCACACCTGCGAACTGCCCGCCGACGCGGCCTCCGTTGCCCCGGAACTCCTCGATGACGCGGAGGTTGAAGGGGTTGCTGTTGTTGGCGGGATCGGTGTTGCTCGACATGGCCCCGACGCTAGGTTCTGACATCAATGTGAAGGTCAAGCCCGAGCGGCTGGGGACAGGATGACGAACAATCGGAGCAGACCCGCGTTACCGGCGGTGCGCAACCGGCGGCGGATCGAGGGACGGTCGGCGCGCGTCAGCCGCCGGGTGGGGACGGTGGCGACCGTCCTGGCGGGGACGGGCGTGCTGAGCCTGGTGCTGTACGCGTCCCGGTGCCGGGAGCCGCTGTCCGTCATGGGCACCGGCCTGCTCGTCACCGGAGCGGTCACCGTGGTCGGGGCAGGAGTGGGCTTCCTGTTCGGGGTGCCCCGCGCTCTGGCGGCTCAGCGCGAGGACGGCGACCCGCCCAGGGAACCCCGGCTCGCCTACGCGGCCAACACCAACCTGGAGCAGGTCTCGGACTGGCTGACCAAGCTGCTCATCGGGGCTGGACTCACGCAACTCGGCACGCTGGCCCGCCTGTTCAAACGACTCTGCAGGGACCTGGCCCCGAGCTTCGGCGCGCGGACCGACAGCGCGGTCTTCGCCGGAGCGCTGGTGGTGGAGTTCCTCATACTGGGCTTCCTCAGCGGCTGGCTCGTCACCCGGCTGCTCCTCGCCTCGGCGCTGTCCGAGGCGGACAGCAAGGCGCTCCACAGCTTCGTGGAGGCCGAGAATATGTCCCACCGCGGAGAACACGACGAGGCGGACACTCTGCGGGCCCTGGCCCTGGAGCAACTCGGTTCTCCGCAGCGGGAAGCGCAGCGCTATGACGACCTGCGCCGGCGCATGCCGTCGGGCAGCCATCGCACCACTCAGCTGCAGGCGCTGGTCGACGCCGCCAGGGCCTCGGCCCGGGAGTCCGGCCTCGGCCCGGAGCAGGTGCGGGAATTCTTCGGCCGGGGAGGCGAGGGCGAGCGCGTTTATGCACTCGCCCTCATGCAGGGTGCACCGGACTCCGGGCACCTGGATGCCGTGCTGGATTCCCTCGTCCGGGCCCGATCGGCCTTCGAGCAGTATCAGGCCTTGGTGGCTGCGGAGTTGCTGACGCCGTACTTGGCGCAATCGGACCGCAGCCGACTGGCCATGGCGTTACGTACGCAACTGGCTCCCGGCGGCTTCGTCGGTCGCTCGCCGGAGCGCAGCCGGCTGGCCGAACGGATCCTGCGGGTGTTGGAGGGGGCAGCAGACGGCGGGGAACCCGGCGTCTGACCGGCTTCGGTCAGCAAGGCTGTACGCGAGTGAGGATGCAGTGCGGCTCGTCCGCGTAGGACAGCACGGCGTATTCGGCGACCCCTAAGGACCCATCAGCGCCGAGGGGTACTCGGCGTAGCTCAGGCCATTTGGCCGAGGCCGTGTGGCCAGGCACTTCACCCCGGGTTTCGTTGATCGTGACGGTGAGGGCGAGGATTGCGCTGAAGAGGGCAGGGGCGATGGTGGGCGCAGCCAGCAATTGCGCGACTTCATCGGGCAGAAGGCAGGGCCAGCCCTCTTGGTGGTCGTGCTCAGTCAGTGGGGAGCCCCCGGGCCTTCCTGTGGGCGAGGACGTCCTCGACGGTGGTCGTGGGCAGGGTGCCCTCCAGAGCGGCTTCGCGGATGCGATCGGCATTCGGGTCCGTGTCGAGCATTGCTTCGCACCACCAGCGGCGCAGTACGGCTTCGGCTTGGTCGAGTGGGGCTTCGCCGAACTCGCGGAAGAACTCCATACGACGCGAGCCCTGAAGGGCGTTGGCGATTCCGTCGTAATTGCGGGGCACCCGCTCGGGTTCCGGTGAGTGGGGGTGAATGGGGTGTGCGGTCATGGTGGTGGACCTCCTGACGCCTGCCTTCTCCGCCACGGTAATGGGTTTGTGCGCGCTGATGCAGCCGTTCACGCCGCCCCGCCCGCCGCTTGTCGGCAGTCCCGGCAACGGCCCGGCTCCGCAGCGCGGAAGACGCGTTCGCAGCCGCCGCAGGTGTGGAAGGGGAGGGGACGTGCCGGGGTGGTCGACGGCGGCTCCGAGGGCGCTTCCGGCCGTGCCGGCAGCGTCGGCGGCAGCCAGTCTGTGAGGCGGTAGGAGAGCAGGCGGGCGGGCCAGGGGATGGCGCCCGTCGGCAGTCCCGCGGTCAGAGTGCGGGTGATCTGGCGGGGGCCGATGCCGCGGTCGAGCCAGGCTCGTACGCCGGGCGAGAGGCGGCGGACGTCCTTCTCCGAGAGCCACAGCCGCGGGTCGCGGCGGCGCAGCCCGGCGAGCAGCTCTGCCGCGGGCGGGTCGGCGGGCGGCAGAGGAGCGGTCTTCTCCGGGGCGTCCGCCCGGCGCGGCTTCCGGGGCGGCGGCATCAAGTCGGCCGGGGCGCCGGGACGTTCGTACCAGCTGGTCCGGGTCACCACCCGGCCCGCGTCGGTCCGTACACGCTTCCGCTCCAGGTACCCCGCCGTCTCCAGCTCCCGCAGCGCCCGCGCGATGACGATCTCGCCTTCGCGGAAGCGCCGGGTGAGGTCCTTGATGCCGATGCGGGCGCCGTCCGGCAACGACTGGATGTAGACGCCGATGCCGATCGCGACGGCGGACAGGTCGGGATGCTGGGCGAGGTGGTTGCCCACCACGGTGAAGTTCGTGTCGTGCCGGTGTCGGATGTGCGTGACTCCGGCTCGCGGTACGTCGGCGCACGCCGAGGCGTGCGCGATAGACTGCGCATCAGTCATTGGGAAGGTCTCGTCTTCCTGGATGATCAGGCCCTCGATCGGGAAGCCACTCCCGGCCGGGGGCCGTCGTCTGTCTGAGGTTGTGCCGCGAACGTACCGTGCCGCCGCCCGCATCTGCCACGCAGTCACCTGATGGAGTGACGTGCGCCGGGTTGGTGGGGTTTGGTTCTCTTCCAGTTCTTCAACGGGGCGTCGTGCCAGGCCGGTTCGCGGACAACCGTGTCGTGGGCGACTCGATCCGGCCGGGCGTCGGTGACCGGGGTTCTGTCCCTCTTGTGGGCGATGGTGCATCGCGTGTGTTTCGAACTACCTTCAAAGTCATGAGCGCCGAGAACGCCGCTGTGAACTTCTCCGAGCTGGTGAACAAGAACAAGCAGACGCTTGCCCGGCTGAAGGAGACGCCAAGGTTGCTCTTGCGTCGCAGGGACGGGGAAGACTTGGTCCTCACGACTGCGGAAAGAGCGGAGCAGGACCAGACCGTGGTGTCGGCCGCCACGCGGATGCTCGTCGCGATGGCCCGGCATGAACCCGGCAGCATGGAGCTGCTCCTGGACATACTGCCGGATGCCTTCCCATGGGTTCGCTTTCTCCCTGACTCCGATGTCCATGCCTTTGCCGTCGAGCTCGTCGACACCATGCGTGCCGGGGAATCCATCGCCAACAGCTCAGTCGTTGCCCAGATGCTGATCGCGTGGCAGCACACGGCCGAGGCACACGCGGATCCGGATGTCCGAGCAGCCCTGATCAAGGATCACGACGAGGACTACGGACCTGTGCCCGAGCCCAGGGAGGTTGTGTGACTCCCGCACGTGGAGACAGGGTTGCACCTCCTGCGCCGGACGATGAATGGGAAGTCCGGTTCGCTGACGCGGCATCGGCCAAAGGCTGGGAGTCTTTGGCTAAGCAGTTTCGCCAGAACACCTACCGTGCCTGGATCACCATGCGCACCGATCCGAGACCGCCGATGGAGACGCAACGTCACCATCGCTTGAAGGGAATCTTTGCGCACAGCTCCCACCGTGGGCAGATATGTGAGCAGTGGCAGATCGAGGTGACCGGCGGGGGACGCATCTGGTACCTCGCGGACACCTCTCGCAGAACTTGCTGGATCACCTATGCGGGCACGGCGCATCCACGAGCGACGGATCGCCGGTAGCAGGAGGCCGGCGTTGTGTCGGCCAGGAAGCATCCCAGAAACGTCTTGTGCCGCAGAGGAAGTCCTCTGCGGCACAAGACAAAAGCAGCCCGGAAGTCCGTCCCCCCGGCGGGTTCGAGATCTACTCCTCCGTCAACAGCCCTCGCCGCAGCTTCACCAGCGTCCGCGACAGCAGCCGTGACACGTGCATCTGGGAAATGCCCAGCTCCTCGCCGATCTCCGACTGCGTCATGTTCGCCACGAAGCGCAGGGAGAGGATCCGCCGGTCCCGGGGCGGGAGTTCGGCGATGAGCGGCCTGAGCGACTCGACGTATTCGACGCCTTCGAGGCTGTGGTCCTCGTAGCCGATACGGTCCGTGAGGGCACCCTCGGTGTCGTCCTCCTCCGTCTGGGCGTCCAGCGAGCTCGCGGTGTACGCGTTGCTCGCGGCCATGCCCTCGACGACCTCGTCCTCCGACAGGCCCAGGCGTTCGGCCAGTTCGGCGACGGTGGGGGAGCGGTCGAGGCGCTGCGCCAGCTCGTCGCCCGCCTTGGCCAGGTCCAGCCGGAGCTCCTGGAGGCGGCGCGGGACGCGCACCGACCAACTGGTGTCGCGGAAGAAGCGCTTGATCTCGCCGATGATGGTCGGCATCGCGAAGGTCGGGAATTCGACGCCGCGGCTGAGCTCGAAGCGGTCGATGGCCTTGATCAGGCCGATGGTGCCGACCTGGATGATGTCCTCCATCGGTTCGCTGCGGGTGCGGAACCGGGAGGCCGCGAACTTCACCAGGGCCAGGTTGAGTTCGACGAGTGTGTTGCGTACGTACGCGTATTCGTGGGTTCCCTCTTCGAGCGATTCGAGGCGTGCGAAGAGAGTCTTGGACAGCGCCCTTGCGTCGACCGCCCCGATTTCCTCGCACGGAGGTATCTCGGGGAGCCCGGCGAGACCGGGGTCGCTCTGCTCGGGCGGGATTGTCGACGACGCGGTCTCCCGAAGGTGATCGGGACGCTTTTCGTCGAGCCGGGGTGACATGGTCTCCTCCATCATTCTCGGCATAAGGCAGCCGATGCCGTGACCTTTTGCTGCGGTTTGCGGCGCCTCCAAAGCCGTCCGTGGTGGATGTCCTCCTCTAGCCCTACCGGTCTTTGCTGTGCGATGGCAAGTGCGCATTGTCCCGATATGACCGGCTATGCCGGAACTTCGGCTTCCGGAGTGCGTATGGAAGGCGTAGGGTTCCACGGAGCGTCACGCGCGCGCGGCACACCACGAAGGGATGCGCATGGACTGCGGTAAAGCCGGCAGTGCGAGCAGGGGTCGGCTGAAAGTCGAGTTCCGGCATCTCGGGAGAAGCGCGGTCCTGACGCCCGCAGGTGAGCTCGATCACCACACGGCGGATCTGCTGCGCGAACTTCTGGAGAAGAGTGTCGAGGACGGCACTCCGCGCATCGTCGTCGACTGCTCGCAGCTCGAATTCTGCGATTCCACCGGACTGAACGTGCTCCTGGGCGCCCGGCTCAAGGCCGAGGCCGCCGGCGGTGGCGTCCACCTCGCCGCGATGGGGTCCGTCGTCGCCCGTGTCTTCGAGATCACGGGCGCCGGGGCCGTATTCACCATCCACGACACGCTCGATGCGGCGCTCGTCGACTGACGGCGCTCTGCGTATCGGATCCCTTACTCTCCATCGCTGTCGCTTCCATTACCTCCGTTACCTGTGTCACAGGACCCGCGCAGAATGCGTGGGTGTTCTCACGGTTCGCCGGGGCAGGAGACAGCTGACCCTGTGGTGTGCGAGATGACCCCTTCTGAATCGGTGATCGGTGAGGTGAAGCGCTGATGAGCACGACTCGGCCGTCCCTGCCGTCGCCGGACGACCCCGGCCCGGAGGCCGACGGCTCGCCGCAGCCGGACGGCCAGCGCCGGCGGCTGCGCCTCGTCGGCGTCAGCGGCGCCGTGCCGCTCTCCCGTGACTTCACGCGCCAGGCCCTGCGCGACTGGGGCTGGCTCCCGGCGGCCACGGCCGATCACCGCGCCGCGGCCGAGGACGTCCTGCTGGTCGTCTCCGAGCTCGTCACCAACGCGTGCCTGCACGCCGGCGGCCCGGAGGAGCTCTGCGTCACCCGCGCGGGCAAGGTCCTCCGCCTGGAGGTCTCCGACCTGGGCGCCGGCACCCCGGCCCCCCGCACCCCGCACCGCGCCGGCCGCCCGGGCGGACACGGCATGTTCATCGTGCAGCGGCTGTGCCTGGACTGGGGCGTGGTCCGGCACGAGGGCGGCGTGGGCAAGACGGTGTGGGCGGAGCTGGCGGGGCCGTCGTAGGGGGCAGCGATCGGTCCGCCCGGTTCAGTAGGCGCTGACGCTCACCACGACCAGCTTCAAGAGCCTGGGGGTGATCAGGTAGTCGAACATGCCGCCCGCGACGTATGCGGTGTCCGATACGGAGCCACCTTCGTACCGGTCTCCGGCGATGTACAGAGTTTCTGCTGCCCGCAGTAATTCCTGGGCCCGCTCCTTGATTTGGCCTGCAAACTGCGGCTCAAGATCGAGCTCAGTGTCCGGCCACAAGAATTCCCAGGTCCAGCCATCGCTCACGTTCCGACCGCCCGCCGCGCAGCAGCCTTGATCTCGGCCACCTCTCGTGCCGCGGCTCGCAGAGTCTCCTCGTCCGATGCCGTCCGGGCGAGGTGTTCGGCGCGGTGCAGCTTGCGGGCCGTCGCGGGGTGGCGTTCGATCTCCACGGCTACGGCCCAGCGGAGCAGGAAGCCGTTGACCGGACCCACGGATTGCGTCTCTGCCGCGAGAGTGAACACCTCGTCGCGTTCGGACTCCATGAGGGGGAGCATCGACGGAGCCAGGCGCGCCAGGGCTGCTCTGAGCGTGGACAGGGTTCTCTTGGGCCGTTCGATGACCGGCTCGTCACCGTGTTCCACCGGGTGTGCGCTCATGCAGAGGCTCCTTCGCGAGCGGATGCAGTCGTCGGCGCTGAAGCGTGTGGGTACACAGTAGCCACGCGAAGGTCATCCGTGGCGATCTGTGGCCATAGCTGGAAGCCGGGCTGCTGGGCTGCAATGCGTGCTGCCGCGCACCAAGAAAGCAAGGAGAGAGGGAGAAGTTCTCTATGCACGATGGCATCAGTCCTGCAGACTCCGCGCAACGGCAGCAGGAGCGCGCTCGGTTGCGCGAGCTGGTGGAACGAGCCGAGGCCGAGCACGGACCGATCGACCCGGACGCTGTCGCGGCCAAGCGGGCTGTCCTGCGCGGTGGAGCGCTCACTCACCACTGAGCCCCTGCCCTCAGGGCAGGGGCTCATCACGGCTTCGGCCAAGCCCTACGGCAGGTTCCGCGCCATCACGATGCGCTGCACCTGGTTCGTGCCCTCGTAGATCTGCGTGATCTTCGCGTCGCGCATCATGCGCTCCAGCGGGTAGTCACGGGTGTAGCCGTAACCGCCCAGCAGCTGCACCGCGTCCGTGGTGATGTCCATGGCCGCGTCGGACGCGAAGCACTTCGCCGCCGCGCCGTAGAAGGTCAGGTCGCCGTCCAGGCGCTCGGACTTGGCCGCCGCCGTGTACGTCAGCTGACGTGCCGCCTCCAGCTTCATCGCCATGTCGGCGAGCATGAACTGGATGCCCTGGAAGTCCGCGATCGGCTTGCCGAACTGCTTGCGCTCCTGGACGTACGTCTTGGCGTAGTCCAGCGCGCCCTGGGCGATGCCGAGGGCCTGGGCCGCGATGGTGATGCGGGTGTGGTCCAGGGTCTTCATCGCGGTCGCAAAGCCCGTGCCCTCCTCGCCGATCATGCGGTCGGCGGGGATGCGGACGTTGTCGAGGTAGACCTCGCGGGTGGGGGAGCCCTTGATGCCGAGCTTCTTCTCGGGGGCGCCGAAGGAGACGCCCTCGTCGTCCTTCTCGACCACGAAGGCGCTGATGCCCTTGGAGCGCTTCTCCGGGTCCGTCACGGCCATGACCGTGTAGTACTCGGAGACGCCCGCGTTGGTGATCCAGCGCTTCACGCCGTTGAGGATGTAGTGGTCGCCGTCCCGCACGGCGCGGGTCTTCATGCCCGCCGCGTCCGAGCCCGCGTCCGGCTCGCTCAGGCAGTACGAGAACATCGCGTCGCCCTTGGCGAGCGGGCTCAGGTACCGCTTCTTCAGGTCGTCCGAGCCGGACAGGATCACCGGCAGCGAGCCGAGCTTGTTGACCGCCGGGATCAGGGAGGAGGACGCGCACACGCGGGCCACCTCCTCGATGACGATCACGGTGGCGAGGGCGTCCGCGCCCGCGCCGCCGAACTCCTCGGGGACGTGCACCGCGTGCAGGTCCGCCGCGGTGAGGGCGTCACGCGCCTCCTGCGGGAAGCGGGCCTCCTCGTCCACCGCGGCGGCGAACGGAGCGATCTTCGCCTCGGTGAGCGAGCGTACGACCTTGCGCAGCTCGTCGTGCTCCTCGGACGGCCGGTACAGGTCGAAGTCCTTTGATCCCGCCAAGGCGTACTCCCCAGAGAGTTAACTACCGTTTAGTAACCCCGATTCTAGGGCGGCCCTCCGGAGTGCGCCTACGTGAGCTTGCCGACAGGGACGTATGCTCGGGCGCGCAGTCCAGCCAGTGTCGTAGTACGTATGGAGCACACGCATGGCCCTCAAGATCACTGTGATCGGCACCGGGTACCTCGGCGCCACGCACGCGGCGGCCATGGCCGAGCTCGGTTTCGAGGTGCTGGGCCTGGACGTGGTCCCCGAGAAGATCGAGATGCTCTCGCGGGGCAAGGTCCCGATGTACGAGCCTGGGCTCGAGGAACTGCTGCGCAAGCACGTCGCCGGGATCGAGGGCTCCACCGGGCGGCTGCGCTTCACGACCTCCTGGGAGGAGGTCGGCGAGTTCGGCGACGTCCACTTCGTCTGCGTGAACACCCCGCAGAAGCACGGCGAGTACGCGTGCGACATGTCCTACGTCGACAGCGCCTTCGCCGCGCTGGCACCGCAGCTGAAGCGGCCGGCGCTGGTCGTCGGCAAGTCCACCGTGCCGGTGGGCAGCGCCGCCCGGCTCGCGGAGCTGCTGACCGGGCTCGCCCCCGCCGGCCACGACGTGGAGCTGGCCTGGAACCCCGAGTTCCTGCGCGAGGGCTTCGCCGTCCAGGACACCCTGCAGCCGGACCGGATCGTGGTCGGCGTCGGCGGGGAGCGCGGCGAGAAGCTGCTGCGCGAGGTGTACGCGATCCCGGTCGCGGAGGGCTCGCCGTTCGTCGTCGCCGACTACCCGACCGCCGAACTGGTCAAGACGGCTGCCAACTCCTTTCTCGCCACCAAGATTTCCTTCATCAACGCGATGGCCGAGGTCTGCGAGGCGGCCGACGGCGACGTGGCCAAGCTGGCCGAGGCCATCGGGCACGACGAGCGGATCGGGAAGAAGTTCCTGCGGGCCGGTATTGGATTCGGCGGAGGTTGTCTGCCCAAGGACATTCGTGCCTTCATGGCCCGCGCCGGTGAGCTGGGCGCCGACCAGGCCCTGACCTTCCTGCGGGAGGTCGACTCCATCAACATGCGGCGCCGCGCCCACATGGTCGAGCTCGCCAGGGAGACCGTGGGCGGCAGCTTCCTCGGGCAGCGGGTCGCCGTGCTCGGCGCCTCGTTCAAGCCGGACTCGGACGACGTCCGGGACTCGCCGGCGCTGAACGTCGCCGGGCAGATCCACCTGCAGGGCGGGCAGGTGACGGTCTACGACCCCAAGGGCATGGACAACGCGCGGCGGGTCTTCCCGACCCTGACGTATGCCTCTTCGGCGCTGGAGGCGTGCCGGGGGGCGCACGTGGTGCTGCACCTCACGGAGTGGGGCGAGTTCCGCGAGCTGGAGCCTGCGGCGCTCGGTGAGGTTGTTGCGGAGCGGCGTCTGCTGGACGGCCGTAACGCGCTCGACGCCACGGTGTGGCGTGCCGCCGGCTGGACGTACCGGGCGATGGGGCGGCCGCGGGTGTGACCTGCGGGCCGTCCGTGGCTGGTCGCGCAGTTCCCCGCGCCCCTTTCGGGGCGCGGGGAAACGAAAGCGCTCAGCCGTCCAGCTGCTCGATCGTCGCGATCGACGGACCCCTCCGCGCCGAGAGATCGGAGGCGACAGCCTCCGACGCCCGTAGCACGCGTACCGCGTTGTGCCACGTCAGCTTCGCCAGGTCCCCTTCCGACCAGCCCCTCCGCAGGAGTTCGGCGATCAGGTTCGGGTAGCCCGACACGTCCGACAGGCCGTCCGGGGTGAACGCCGTGCCGTCGAAGTCGCCGCCGATGCCGATGTGGTCGATGCCGGCGACCTCGCGCATGTGGTCCAGGTGGTCCGCGACCGTCGAAGGCGTCGCGCGCGGGCGCGGGTTCGTGGTCTCGAAGGCGTGGTGGACCGCCATGCCCTCCGGCGACCGGTCGAGCGGGTGCAGGCCGTGGGCGCGCATGTTCTCGTCCGCGGCGCGGGTCCACGCGACCGCTGCCGGGAGGATGAACTTCGGGACGAACGTGGCCATCGCCACGCCCCCGTTCCCCGGCAGCGCGGCGAGCACGTCGTCGGGAATGTTGCGCGGGTGGTCGCACACCGCACGGGACGAGGAGTGCGAGAAGATCACCGGCGCCTCGCTCACCCGCAGCGCGTCCCGCATCGTGTCGGCCGAGACGTGCGAGAGGTCGACGAGCATGCCCATGCGGTTCATCTCGCGCACGACCTCCTCGCCGAAGCGGGTCAGGCCGTTCGCCACGGGGGTGTCCGTCGCCGAGTCCGCCCAGGCCACGTTGTCGTTGTGGGTGAGCGTCATGTAGCGGACGCCGAGGCGGTGCAACGCCCGCAGTGTGGCGAGGGAGTTGTTGATGCTGTGGCCGCCCTCGGCACCCATCAACGACGCGATGCGGCCCTCGGCGCGGGCGGCCTCCATGTCGTCGGCGGTGAGGGCGATGCGCAGGTCGCCGGGGTAGCGGCCGGCCATCTGCCCCACGATGTCGATCTGTTCGAGCGTGGCGCTGACCGCCTCGTCGCCCGCCATGTCCGTCCGGACGTAGACGGACCAGAACTGGGCGCCGACCCCGCCCGCCCGCATCCGGGGAAGGTCGGTGTGCAGGCCGGTGCCGCTCTGGTCGGCGGCGATGTCGCGCTGGTCCAGGTCGTAGCGGACGTGCTCGCGCAGCGCCCACGGGAGGTCGTTGTGGCCATCGACGACGGGGTGCGCGGCAAGCAGCTCGCGGGCGCGCTCAAGGTGTGCAGACGTCATGCCCACCATGGTCACTTACCGAACCCGAAGCCGGTGGCACCCTCGACCTTGGCGCGCAGGCGCTTGCCCTTCGCCGTGGCCTGCTCGTTGAGCTCGTCCTGGAAGTGTCGCATGCGGGCGAGGAGTTCCTCGTCGTGCGCGGCGAGCATCCGCACCGCCAGCAGGCCCGCGTTGCGCGCGCCGGCGACGGAGACGGTGGCGACGGGCACCCCGGCCGGCATCTGGACGATGGACAGCAGCGAGTCCATGCCGTCCAGGTACTTCAGCGGAACCGGCACCCCGATCACCGGCAGCGGGGTGACGGAGGCCAGCATGCCGGGCAGGTGGGCAGCGCCGCCCGCGCCCGCGATGACCGCCTTGAGCCCGCGGCCCGCCGCCTGCTCCCCGTACGCGACCATCTCGCGCGGCATCCGGTGGGCGGAGACGACGTCGACCTCGTAGGGAATCTCGAACTCCGCCAGGGCCTCGGCCGCGGCCTCCATGACGGGCCAGTCGGAGTCCGAGCCCATGACGATGCCGACGAGGGGGGTGGTGCCGGGAGCGCTCATTCCGTGATCGTTCCTCGCAGATATCCGGCGGCGTGGCTCGCGCGCTCGCGCACGTCCGCCAGGTCGTCGCCGTAGGTGTTGACGTGTCCGACCTTACGGCCGGGCTTCACGTCCTTGCCGTACATGTGGATCTTCAGCTGCGGGTCGCGCGCCATGCAGTGCAGGTACGCGGAGTACATGTCGGGGTAGTCGCCGCCGAGCACGTTGGCCATCACGGTCCATGCGGCGCGCGGCCGCGGGTCGCCGAGCGGCAGGTCCAGCACGGCCCGGACGTGGTTGGCGAACTGCGAGGTGACCGCGCCGTCCTGGGTCCAGTGGCCGGAGTTGTGCGGGCGCATCGCCAGCTCGTTGACGAGCACCCGGCCGTCGCGGGTCTCGAAGAGCTCCACGGCGAGGTGCCCGACGACCCCCAGCTCCTTGGCGATCTTCAGGGCGAGCTGCTGCGCGTGCGCGGACAGGTCCGGGGAGAGCCCGGGCGCGGGCGCGATGACCGTGTCGCAGACGCCGTCGACCTGGACGGACTCCACGACCGGGTACGAGACGGCCTGGCCGTGCGGGGAGCGCACCACGTTGGCGGCGAGCTCGCGGACGAAGTCGACCTTCTCCTCGGCCAGCACGGGCACGCCCGCGCGGAACGCGTCCGCGGCCTCGGCGGGGGAGCGGACGACCCACACGCCCTTGCCGTCGTAGCCGCCGCGCACGGTCTTCAGGACGACCGGGAAGCCGTCGCCCTCGGTGGCGAAGCGCTCCACGTCGGCGGGGTCGTCGACGATCCGGTGCCGCGGGCAGGGCACCCCGATGGCGTCCAGCTTCGCCCGCATCACGCCCTTGTCCTGGGCGTGCACCAGCGCCTCCGGGCCGGGGCGGACGGGAATGCCGTCGGCCTCCAGGACCCTCAGGTGCTCGGTGGGCACGTGCTCGTGATCGAAGGTGATCACGTCACAGCCTTGTGCGAACGCACGAAGCGTCGCCAGGTCGCGGTAGTCGCCGATGACGACGTCGCTGACCACTTGGGCCGCAGAGTCCTGCGGGGTGTCGCTGAGCAGCTTGAACCTGATGCCGAGGGGGATGCCCGCCTCGTGGGTCATACGGGCGAGCTGGCCGCCGCCGACCATGCCGACTACCGGGAACGTCACGCGACCAGGGTATCCGTACGCACGAACCACTCTCGCCCCTCCTGGATGATCCTCCAACGGGAGAGGTCAATTTTGTCCGGTTCCCCAGTGCACGAAAGCCTCTCGAATGCGGGATGAAATCCGCGTGAGAATACGGGGGTTCGCCGTCTGTTTACCCACTCCCCGGCTTGCCGCAGCACGGCGCTGGTTAGCATGAACGACATGACTCAACGGCGCACAGTGCGTTCCCGGCTGGAGCGGCTGGCCCGCGAAATCGCGAAGTTCGGCGCCGTCGGCGCCATCGGATGCGTGGTCAACCTCGTCGTCTTCAATCTCTGCATCCACAGCCTGCACCTCGCCGTGGTGCGCTCGGGCGTGATCGCCACCGTCGTGGCGATCGGCGCCAACTACGTCGGCAACCGTTACTGGACCTACCGCGACTGCGACCGGAGCCGGCGCAGCCGTGAGCTCACGCTCTTCCTGCTGTTCAGCGGCGTCGGCCTGGTGATCGAGAACGGCATCCTCGCGCTGTCGCACTACGGCCTCGACCTCACGTCGCCGCTGGCGGACAACATCGCCAAGAACGTCGTGGGGCTCGGGCTGGGTACCGTCTTCCGGTTCTGGTCCTACCGGACCTGGGTGTTCCGGGCCATTCCGGCGCGCGCGGCCGTTGAGACGGCCGAGTCCTTCTTGGCGGAGGCGCCGGAGCGTGTTGGGGCGCGTCGGTAGCCTGCGGCACGGTGGGGGTTGCTCGCGCAGTTCCCCGCGCCCCTTAGGGGGCGCGGCTACTCCTCCGGGTCCGCGCCCATCGACAGGAACAACGCGAAGACCGGCGGGCGTTGCTGGAGCAGTTCCAGGCGGCCGCCGTCCGCCTCCGCGAGGTCGCGGGCGACGGCCAGGCCCAGGCCCGTGGAGTTGCGGCCGCTGACCGTCCGCTCGAAGACCCGCGCGCCCAGGTCCGACGGGACGCCCGGCCCCTCGTCCGTGACCTCGACGACGGCCTGGTTGCCGGTGACGCGGGTGCGCAGGGCGACCGTTCCGGTGCCGTGCATCAGCGAGTTCTCGATGAGTGTCGCCAGCACCTGGGACACCGCGCCGGGGGTGCCCACGGCCTGCAGGCCCTGCTTGCCGGAGCGCACCAGGGCCCGGCCGCTGCCGCGTGTGGCGGGGCGCCACTCCTCGATCTGCTGCTTGATGACCTCGTCGAGGTCGAAGGTGACCGCCGAACCGGACTGCGGGTCGCGGGAGTTGGTGAGCAGCCGCTGGACGACGTCGGTGAGCCGCTCGACCTGGGTGAGCGCGATCGTGGCCTCTTCCTTGACCGTGTCCGGGTCGTCGGTGAGGGTGATTTCCTCCAGCCGCATCGACAGGGCGGTCAGCGGAGTGCGCAACTGGTGCGAGGCGTCGGCGGCCAGCCGCCGCTCCGCCGTGAGCATCCGGGCGATCCGCTCGGCGCTGCTGTCCAGCACGTCGGCGACCCGGTCCAGCTCGGGCACCCCGTAGCGGCGGTGCCGGGGGCGGGGGTCGCCCGAGCCCAGCCGCTCGGCGGTCTCGGCGAGGTCGATGAGCGGGGCGGTGAGCCGGTTGGCCTGGCGCACGGCGAGGAACACCGCGGCCACCACGGCCAGCAGCGCCACCGTGAGGATCACCAGCAGGGTGCGGCCGACCTCCCGGCTGACCGCGGAGCGGGACTGCTCGACGCGGACGGTCTCGCCCTGCTCCCCCTTCTCCGTCGCCGTGATCACGCCACCGGTCGGCCGGTCACCGAGCTCGATGACCGGCCGACCCGGAATCTCGATCCGGGCGTACCGGTCCGGGGTGAACTGCTCGCGCAGCACCCCGGACTCCACGCGCTCGCCGCCGAGCAGCCGGGAGTCGACGATGCCCGTCAGGCGCACGGCCTCGGTCTGGACGCTCTCCTGGGCGCTGCTCTCGATCGTGCGGGTCTCGACGATGACGAGCGAGATGCCGAAGACGGCGATCACGACCAGGACGACGGCGAGCGTGGAGTTGATCAGTCGGCGACGCACTGTGCGGGGGTCAGCTCTTCTCGAAGCGGAAGCCGACGCCGCGGACGGTGGCGATGTAGCGCGGGTTGGCGGCGTCGTCGCCCAGCTTCTTGCGCAGCCACGAGATGTGCATGTCCAGGGTCTTGGTGGAGGACCACCAGGTGGTGTCCCAGACCTCGCGCATCAGCTGGTCACGGGTGACGACCCGGCCGGCGTCCCGGACGAGGACGCGCAGCAGGTCGAACTCCTTCGCGGTGAGCTGGAGTTCCTCGTCGCCCATCCAGGCGCGGTGGGACTCGACGTCGATCCGGACGCCGTGGGTGGCGGGGGGCTGCTGGTGGGACTCGACGGTGCCGCGGCGGAGCAGGGCCCGCACGCGGGCGAGCAGTTCGGCCAGGCGGAAGGGCTTGGTGACGTAGTCGTCGGCGCCGGCGTCCAGGCCGACGACGGTGTCCACCTCGTCGGCGCGGGCGGTGAGCACCAGGACGGGGAAGCCGTGGCCTTCGTTGCGCAGCCGGCGGCAGACTTCCAGTCCGTCCATGCCGGGCAGTCCGAGGTCGAGGACGAGCAGGTCCACCCCTCCCTTGAGGCCGGCGTCCAGCGCCGTGGGACCGTCTTCGCGTACGTCCACCTCATACCCTTCGCGGCGCAGCGCGCGTGCGAGCGGTTCCGAGATGGAGGCGTCATCCTCGGCGAGCAGTACTCGGGTCATGCCAGGAATGGTAGTCCGCCCGGACGCACGTCAGAGGAGTACTCAGGGCTACCCGGGGCAACACTCCAACAGAAGTGTTAGCACCATCGAACAAGCGCGAACGGTTCCCGGCCCGCCTGTGATCCATGTCTCAACGGCTTCCATAAGCGGGCAGGGTCTGACGTATGGTGCTGGGAACGTCTGTAGCACAAGGGGGACTTTCGGCTGGGCCACACACTTCGCCGGAGGTCCCTGTTGTGTGCAGGGCCGGGTACCCCTGGTCCTGTCACAGTGAATGACCTGTCGGCCGGGTCCGCCGCGCGAGGATGCGCGGGGGCGTGGATCCCGGAAGTACGGCTGTCCTGCCGGGTCCTCGTCGTGAGGAGCCGAACCCCTTGGGCGTGGGGGCGGGCAGCGCTGTAACCGGTGCCGGCCTACCCCCACCCGGGCGCGCCCCAGCTCTACGCGCGTCCCGAGCACTCAAGGATCGACCATGGCGTCCAGCCTGACGAAGGGCACTGCCGAGGCGGAGAAGACCTCTCCGGCCGCGAGCGGGAAGACCTTCCTCGGCCATCCCATCGGCCTGGCCCCGCTCTTCATGACGGAGATGTGGGAGCGCTTCAGCTACTACGGCATGCGTGCCCTTCTCGTCGTCTACCTGATCGCCGGCGGCCCCGACGCCAAGCCCGGCAGCCAGGGCGGCGGTCTGGCCATGCCGCAGGCGAGCTCGGTGGCCATCTACTCCATCTACGTGGCGATGGTGTACCTGCTCGCCATGCCCGGTGGCTGGATCGGCGACCGTATCTGGGGTCCGCGCAAGACGGTCGCCGTGGCGGCGAGCGTCATCATGTGCGGCCACCTGATGCTGGCCATTCCCGGCAAGCCGACCTTCTTCGCCGGCCTCGCGCTGGTCGCGGTCGGTTCCGGTCTGCTGAAGGCCAACATCTCCACGATGGTCGGCCACCTCTACGACGGTCCCAAGGACCCGCGCCGTGACGGTGGCTTCACGATCTTCTACATGGGCATCAACATCGGTGCCTTCGCCGCGCCGCTGATCATCGGCACCGTCGGCCAGAAGGTCAACTGGCACCTCGGCTTCACCATCGCCGCCGTCGGCATGGCCATCGGCCTGGGCTTCTTCCTGTGGGGCACCCGTCACCTGGACGCCCGCAGCAGCCAGGTCCCGACCCCGCTGACGGCCGAGGAGCGCGCCTCCTGGCTGAAGAAGGGCCTGATCTGGCTCGCCATCGCCGCCGTCTTCTACGGCATCGTCGCCGGCACCGGTCACTTCACCATGAACTGGGCCACGGTCCCGCTCGCCCTGGTGGGTCTGGTCATCCCGATCACCGTCCTCGTCCGCATCAAGCGCGACAAGGAGCTCTCGGACACCGAGCAGACCAAGGTCAGCGGCTACATCTGGTTCTTCGTGGCGGCCGCCGTGTTCTGGATGATCTTCGACCAGGCGGGCTCGACGATGTCGACCTTCGCCGAGAAGAAGACCGCCGACAACGTCTTCGGCATCGGCTTCCCGTCGACCTGGTTCCAGTCGGTCAACCCGCTGTGGGTCATGGCCCTGGCGCCGGTCTTCGCCTCGCTGTGGATGTGGCTGTCCAAGCGCGACCGCGAGCCGAGCACCACGGTCAAGTTCGCCACGGCGATGCTCTTCGCCGGTGCCTCGTTCGTCATCTTCGCCATCCCGCTGTCGATGGCGACGGACAGCAAGACGGTCAGCCCCGCCTGGCTGCTGATGATCTACATGGTCCAGACCATGGGTGAGCTGTGCCTGTCCCCGGTCGGCCTGTCGCTGACCACCAAGATGGCGCCGCAGAAGTACGCCAGCCAGATGATGGGTGTCTGGTTCCTCGCCGTCACCGCCGGTGACTGCACCATGACCCTGCTGGCCACGGCGGGCGTGAACCTCGACGGGATCGGCGTGATCCTCGGCGAGGCGGCCGCCGCCGTCCTGGCCGGCCTCGCGATCTTCATGTACCGCAAGAAGATCGAGGGCCTGATGGGCGACGTCCGCTGACGGACCCCGCACCCGAGTGCCCCCGGCGCGTTCTCGCGCCGGGGGCGCTTTGCATTCCGGGCCGTGTCCGGCGCCCCTTCGCGCCCCGAAGGGGCGCGGGGCCGTTGACATATGCGGCTCCGCCGCGTGGGCGCGACCAGCCACGATGCGCCCGCAGCCGAGGTTCTCGGGGCTTCGCCCCGGCCCCCTGGGTGGTGCGTCGGCTGCAGGCCGTCGGTGGCTGATCGCGCAGTTCCCCGCGCCCCTTCGGGGCGCACCGTGCCCACGAGCGAAGATCCGTCGGACTGGCCCTAGCGGGCGCTCACTCCTTGCGTGGGGCGGACCAGGGCAGGGCGGGGGCGCGTACGGGCCCGGGGGCGCCCTTGCCCGTACGGGGCCGGGGCTTCCTCGGCTGTGGCGGACGGATCCGGTCCACCACCGCCATCCCGATCCGGTACACCCCCGCCGGGATCACCACGCACAGCAGCACCCAGAACAGCGTCACGCCCCACGGGCGGCTCACGTCCCACGGCTCCTCGACGAGCAGCTTGCCGTCGTACTCCAGCGAGACCCGGTAGTCCCCGTACGCCCCCGTCGCCAGCTCCACGTCCAGCGCCACCCGGACCGTGCGCCCGGCCGCCACGGTGCCGCGCCAGCGGCGGTCCTCCCAGGACGGCGCGAGGACGCCGTGCGAGGTGCCGAGCCGGAAGACCGGGTCCCGGGCGGGCGTGGTGCCCAGGTTGCCGACGGTGAGGACGAGTGTCCGCTGCGGCGGTGCGCCGAACCATGTCAGCAGCCCGTCGTCACCCTGCAGACGTGCCTCCAGGACACTCAGCCGCTCCCCGCCCTCCTGCCGCGGCAGCGTGGCGCTGGGGTGCCCGGAGATGGTCAGCGCGGCATCGGCGGCAGCGGGTGTGCCCATGACGGTCGCCACGTGGACGACACAGGGGCAGGGCTTCGGCGGTGCGGGCACCGGAATGCTCCGGCGGAACGTGCCGTCGGCGGCGGCCGTGACCGTACGGCCGTCGGCGTTGGCGCAGGAGCCGGTACCGCCGATCATGTTCTGCCCGCACACCAGCAGGGTCAGCAGCGCCCCGGGCCGCCAGCCCGCGCCGGTGACGGTGACGCTGCCGCCCTTGACGGCCTCGCCCCCGCTCACGACCGCCGTGGGCCCGTCGGCCGCGGTGGCGGGTGCGGTGCAGGGCGCGGCCAGGAGCGCGAGGAGCAGGAGGGCGCACTGCACGGCCCGCACCACCGCCCTCACGGCCGCACCGCCTTCCGGCGCCGCCGTACCAGCCAGTAGGCCGCCGCAGCGGCCACGGCCGCGCCCAGCCCCGGCAGCAGCCAGGGCAGCGGCATGTACGTGTCCGACGCGGTGGAGTGCGCCGCGCCGGGCGCCGTGGCGGTGACGCTGACCCGGACCCGGTCCAGCCGCGGGGCACCCGGCCACGGTTCCGTGAGCCGGAGGCTGCGCCCCGGCGGCAGCTCCGCGGGCACCCCGTCCGGTGTGCGGTGCAGCACCTCGCCGAAGACGCCGACGGCGCGGATCTCCAGGTGCGGGGCGAGCACGGTGTTGCCCCGGTTGACCAGCGCGTAGTGGATCACCGTGCCCCGGCCCGTACCGCTGACCCGCACGTGCTCGACCGCCAGCGCCGCCAGCGTCGGCCCGGTGACGCGCACGGTCACCGGCACCTGCAGCTGTCGGCCCTCCCCGGTGACGGTCACGGCGGCCGGATGCTCGCCGGGCACCGCGCCCGTCGGTACGGTCACGGTCAGCGGGACGTCCGCGCGGGTGCGCGGCGGGATCCGCACCCGGCGCTCGGCCAGGGCGATCCACGCACCGGTGGCGCGCAGCTCGACGGTGCGGGGTGCGGTGCCGGGGTTGACCACCGACAGCTTGTCCTCGAACACCGTGCCGGGGACGCCCTCCAGGGCGATCGCGGACCGGCCGCCGGACGGCGCGGCCCACCACGGCTGCGGCTCCGCGGCGGCCGGCGCGGCGAGCAGGACCGCTGCGACGGCCGGGACGGCCAGGGCCGCCGCGCGGGTACGGGGCTGCACCGGCCCTAGCCCGCGGCGCGTTTCCGCCGGGTCAGCCAGAGCGTGCCCGCGATCCCGGCGAGCAGCACTGTGCCGCCGAGGGTGCCGAGGGCGACGGCGCCGTCGGACGGGCCGGTCTGCGGGAGCCGGCCGCCGCCCGTGGAGCCGCCTGCGGTGGATCCGGCCGTGGACCCGGCTGTGGACCCGGCTGTGGACCCGGCCGTGGTGCTGCCGCCGGTGGACGATCCTCCGGTGGTGGACCCGGCCGTCGAGCCGCCCGTAGAGCCGGCCGTCGACCCGCCCGTGGTGTCGCCCCCGGTCGTCCCGCCGCCCGCCTTGACGTCCAGCGTGAGCGACGGCTTGGGATCGTTGGTGGGGTCGCACGTGGTCGTGGTGCCCAGCGCCAGGATGGTGAGCGTGGAGGCGGTGAAGGTGACCTTGCCGTCCTTCTTGGGTGTGTAGGTCCCCGACAAGTCCCCTATCTTGATCGGGGTGTTGGCGGGTATCGGCTGTTCGTTGGCCGGTCCCGAGACCGCGACCATGCCGGAGTCCGCACCGCCCAGCTTGATGACGGCACTTGGCTTCATTGCCCCCTTGCCGAGTTCGACGGGGCTGGAGGAGACGCCCTTCTGGAAGGACATGGTGAGCTTGTACGAGTCGCCGCTCTGCTCGCCCTTGATGTCGATGGGCGAAACGGCGCTGCGGTCCCCGATGGGCGTCTTGCAGTGGTAGTTGACGTCGACCGTCTCGGCGTGCGCGGCCGGTGCGACCAGCGCGATCGTGCCGCCTGCCAGCGCCGCCGAGAGCGCGAGCGCCCGGCTCCGGCGCGCTGTGTGACGTGGGGTGCGGGACACGTGGGGTTCCCTTCTCGTCCGGTGCCGCAGCCGGAAATTACTGACGGCACATCAGATCGGGCGCCGACAGTACGCCCGGGGCCGTGGAGAGGGAAGACACGGAACACGCCGATGGCGCCCTGCGGTGGCGGGAGTGCTCCCGGGCCGCCAAGGTGGTCGGTGGCGGGGCCGCCCCGTCCGAGCCCGTGCCCGTGCCTGTGGAGGAACCCGTCATGCCCGAGGCAACCAGCCCGTACCGGCCCGGCACACCCTGCTGGACGGAGCTCACGGTCCCCGACCAGCGGGCGGCCCTGGACTTCTACCGCGACCTCTTCGGCTGGCAGGGCGAGCCCGGCCCGCCGGAGGTCGGCGGCTACGCCGTGTGCACCCTGCGCGGCAAGGCGGTGGCGGGCATCATGACGGCGATGGCGCCGGAGGGCCTGCCCGTCCCGCCCACCGTCTGGACCACCTACCTCGCCACCGCCGACCTGGACGCCGCCGCGGAGGCGGTCCCGGCCAAGGGCGGCCGGGTGATGTTCGGCCCGATGGACGTCATGACCATCGGCCGCATGGCGATCGTCGTCGACCCCGCCGGAGCGGTGTTCGGACTGTGGCAGTCACGGGAATTCTTCGGCGCGCAGATCGTGAACGAGCCCGGCTCGGTGGTGTGGAACGAGCTCAACACCGCGGACCCGGCCGCCGCCCGGACGTTCTACCCCGCGCTCGGCCTGGAGACGGCCCCCATGGAGGAGGCCCCGGGCTACTTCGCGCTCACCGTCGACGGCCGCACGGTCGGCGGGATGCAGGGACTCGACAAACTCCCGCCCGGCACGCCCTCGCACTGGCTGACGTATTTCTCCGTCGACGACACCGACAGCACGGTCGACGCACTGATCCGGGCGGGCGGCACGGTGCTCAAGCCGCCGTTCGACATGATGGACTTCCGGATGGCCGTCGTGGCCGACCCGCAGGGCGCCCCCTTCGCCCTGGTGAACACCAGCGGCCCGGAGCTGCCGGCCGCCTGACGGAGGTCACCCGCGGGTCACCTGCTTCACTTGCCGGCTGCTTCACTTGCCGGCGGCGGTGACCTTCTCGTCCTTCTTCAGCTGCTCGAAGAGCTGCTTCGACTTCACCGGGTCCCACTTCACCGCGACGCCGTCGCTGCGCGTCGGCAGGTTCGGGTTCGAGATCGGCACGGTCAGCTGCTGCCCGTCCCCGCCCGTGACGCCCTTCATGGCCCAGAACATCGAGGTCAGGTCCCACAGCCCCATGTCCTTGTCGACGATGAGGGTGTCGAGGCCGGAGCCGATGACCGGGTAGAGCCGGAAGGGGTTGAGGATCGTCGAGGGCGAAGCGGCCTGCTTGGCAAGGGTGTTGAGGAACTTCTGCTGGTTCCGCATCCGGCCCAGGTCCTGGTCGGCCTCCTGGTGCCGCTGCCGGACGAACGCCAGCGACTGGGTGCCGTTCAGGGTCTGGCAGCCCGCCTTGAAGTCCGCGCCCGAGTCCCGGTCCTTGACCGGCTTGTCGATACACATGTCCACGCCGCCGAGCGAGTCGACGAGATTACGGAAGCCGCCGAAGCCGATCTCCGCGTAGTGGTCGATGTGCAGCCCGGTGTTGAACTCGATCGCCCGGATCAGCAGTTCGGCACCGCCGTCCGCGAAGGCCTGGTTGAGCTTGTGCGTGGACTGCGGGTACTGCTTGCCGGACTTCTCGCCGGTGAAGGCGGGGATGGTGACGTACGAGTCGCGCGGCAGGCTCAGCATCGTGGTGCCGTTGTCGCCGGTGTGCAGGATCATCATCGAGTCGGTGCGCTTGCCGTCCGCCGACCCGGTGTGCATCTCCTTCTTGTCCTGCTCCGACAGGCCCTCACGGCTGTCCGAGCCGACGATCAGGTAGTTGGTGCCGCTGCCGGAGGGCGCGCGGTCCTTGATCTTCCCGAGGTCGACCTCGCGGCGCATCTGCGAGTCGGCCCAGAAGTACGTGACGGTGGCCACGACGACGAGCGTGCCGACGAGCACGATCGCCCCGATCTTGATCCGCCGCTTCCAGTCCGGGGCCCCGCCGCGCGGCGCACGCCCCCTGCCGCCCGGTCCCGCGGGCGGGCCGCCCCGGCCGTGGACCTGGCCGGTGCTGTAGCCGCCGTCGGGGTGGGAGGCACCCGGACGGTACTGCGGCGGCAGCCCGCCCCGCCGGGTGGGCGGCACGGCGCGGGCGCTGTTTGTCCGATTCTGGGGCCAATCGTTCATGAGACGAAGTGTGCCTTGTGCGGCACGCCGACCCACAGGGCGAGGACGGGATCGGGGCAGGCCTGTTGCAGACCTGATGCAATCCGGCGCCGTCGGCGGTCCGCATGCACCCGCATACAGTGGAGGGCATGACCCTTCAGGACCGGAGCCCGGAGCCGGCGATATCCGGCAAGCCGACCTCGGCGTCCCGCACGACGCTGTCCCACATCATGACCAGCCATGACACCAACCTGCTGGGCACCGTCCACGGCGGCGTGATCATGAAACTGGTGGACGACGTCGCGGGCGCGGTCGCCGGACGCCACTCCGGCGGGCCCGCGGTCACCGCCTCGATGGACGAGATGGCCTTCCTGGTGCCCGTCCGGGTCGGCGACCTGGTCCATGTGAAGGCCCAGGTCAACTGGACCGGCCGGTCCTCGATGGAGGTCGGGGTACGGGTCCTCGCGGAGCGCTGGAACGAGTCCACGCCCGCGGTGCAGGTGGGCAGCGCGTACCTGGTGTTCGCGGCGGTGGACGAGAACGGCAGGCCGCGCTCCGTGCCGCCGGTGCTTCCGGAGACGGACAAGGACCGGCGCCGTTACCAGGAGGCGCAGATCCGCCGGACGCACCGGCTCGCGCGGCGGCGCGCGATCATGGAGCTGCGGGAGAAGGCGGCGGCCGAGGGCGGGGACGCGGACTGAGGGTGCCGCGACTCGCCGCTGGCGGCTGCGGGTCCGTTGTGGCTGGTCGCGCAGTTCCCCGCGCCCCTTACGGGGCACACCACCCCCCTACGCCCCGGTCGGGCACACTGCCTGGTCGCCGGTCAGTACGGATCCCGAAGGGGCGGGCGGCACCGCCGCCTGGCCCCGTACCGGGTGGACGGCCCGGAAGTCCGAGCCCACGATGACGCGCATCATCGGGCCCTGCCCCGGTTCGGCCCGCAGATCGGCCCCCGGAAAGGCCGCTGCCAGCGTCCGTACCGAACGGTCCCAGCGCGGGTCGTAGCTGAGCACCGTCCGGTCCGTCGTCGGCGCATTCGTCGGTGACCCGGTCGTCACGAAGCCGGTCGCCCGCAGCGCCGCGTCCACGGACTGCCCCAGCCCCGGCCGCCCGGTGCCGTTGAAGACCTGGACGTGCACCCGCCCCGGCGGCACGTCCACCGCCTCGCCCCCCGGCGGCACGCCCTTCGCCTCCTGCGCCTCCGGCGCACGCCCCGCCGGCCGCGAGGTGATCGGCCGGTCCTCCCGCAGCGCCGCGAACAGCCGGTCGGCCGCCGCCTCGTCCCACTTCACGGTCGAGCCGAGGTGCGGCACGGGGAAGTCCACCACCCCGATCGGCACGGAGGTGAACTCCGCCGATGACGGCGCCAGGCTCCGCATCGCCTCGCCGAGCTCGACGAGCTGTGCCGTACCGAACCCCCGGTCGGCGCGCATGGAGCCGATCACGGTGGAGGCCACGTCGTGGAACTTCACCGGGTTCAGCAGCACCCCGCTGCCCGCGACCCGGTGCATCAGCGCGGCGAGGAAGCGCTGCTGCCGCTGCATCCGGCCCAGGTCGGCGGCCCCGTCGAGGTGCCGGGAGCGGACGTACTGCAGGGCCTGCCCGCCGTTGAGGCTGCTGGTGCCGACGGGGAGGTCGAGGCCGGTGTAGTCGTCCTTGAGCGGCTTCGGGGTGCACACCTGCACCCCGCCCACGGCGTCGACGGTCTTCATGAAGCTGGTGAAGTCGACCTCAAGGTAGTGGTCGAGGTGGACGCCGGTCAGCCGCTCGACCGCCCGCACGGTCAGCCCGGGCCCGCCCTCCGCGTAGGCGGCGTTGAGCTTCTGCGGGTGGACGGAGTGCACCCGGCCGTTCTCGTCGGTGTACTCGGGGATCTCGGTGTAGGTGTCGCGCGGCAGGCTGACCACGCTGGCCCGGCTGCGGTCGGCGGAGAGGTGCACCAGCATCACGGTGTCCGTGCAGTGACAGGCCTCGCCGCCGAGGTGGTACTCGGTGCGCTCCTCCTCCGTGATCTTGTCGCGCCCGTCGGTGCCGACCAGCAGGAAGTTGGTCCCGCGGCTCACCCGGGGCCGGTCGGAGAGCCCGCTGAAGGGGTCGATGCGGCTGATGCCCCCGTCGATGCCGACGACCAGCGCGTGCCCCAGGCCCCCGGCGGCCAGTACCGCGGCCGCCGCGCCCATGGCCATGCGCAGCCCCCAGCGCCGGTGCCGGGGGGCGCTGTGGCGGGGCCGGTTCGGGCGGGGGGAGCGGGCCGGTGCGGTCACGTCGGGACCTCCGCAGCGATCAGGAGGGGGCGGGGTGAAACCGGGCGGAAATCGCAAGAACCGTAGGCCCATACGATCAGCTGGCCGCGGCACCGCGCCGTCCACGCGGGCCCCGCCACCCGGCCGGGGCGGGCCCGTGTCCCCCATTGGCGGTAACGTGACGAACGACCCCGTAGGCCTGTCCCCGAGGAACCATGCCAGTTCAGCAGCAGCCGCCCGCCGTTTCCGTGATCATGCCGGTGCTCAATGAGGAACGGCATCTGCGCACCTCCGTCCGGCACATCCTCGAGCAGGAGTATGCCGGGGAGCTGGAGGTGGTCATCGCCCTCGGACCGTCCACGGACCGCACGGACGAGATCGCCGCAGAGCTCGTGAAGGAGGACGCACGGGTCCATACCGTGCCGAATCCCACCGGACGCACCCCTGCCGCACTCAATGCCGCGATCAAGGCATCACGTCACCCGATCGTGGTAAGGGTCGACGGTCACGGCATGCTGTCCCCCGACTACATCGCCACCGCGGTGCGGCTCCTGGAGGAGACCGGTGCGCAGAACGTCGGCGGCATCATGCACGCCGAGGGCGAGAACGCCTGGGAGCAGGCCGTCGCCGCGGCGATGACCTCGAAGATCGGCGTGGGCAACGCCGCCTTCCACACCGGTGGCGCGGCCGCCGCCGCCGAGACCGTCTACCTGGGCGTCTTCCGGCGCGAGGCGCTGGAGCAGCAGGGCGGGTACAACGAGGAGTTCATCCGCGCCCAGGACTGGGAGCTGAACTTCCGCATCCGCGAGGCGGGCGGGCTGATCTGGTTCTCGCCGGAGCTCAGGGTCTCGTACCGCCCCCGGCCCTCGGTCCGGGCGCTCGCCAAGCAGTACAAGGACTACGGCCGCTGGCGGCACGTGGTCGCCCGCTACCACCAGGGCTCGATCAACCTGCGCTACCTGGCCCCGCCGGCCGCCGTGCTGGCCATCGCCGCCGGTGCCGTGGTGGGCGCGGCCGTCACCCCGTGGGGCTTCGTGGTGCCCGCCGGGTACCTGGCGGCCATCGCGGCCGGCTCGGTGCCGGCCGGCAAGGGGCTGCCGCTGAAGGCGCGGGCGCAGATCCCGGTCGCGCTGGCGACGATGCACATGTCGTGGGGCTTCGGCTTCCTCACCAGCCCGCGCTCGCTCGCGCAGCGCGTCATCGCCAGCCGCCGCCCGGCGGTCGGGCCGGGGGACTGACGGGACCGGGGCGCCCCGTAAGGGGCGCCTCTCACCAGCGGTTGAGTGAATTGACCTTCATGCAGGCCGACTTGTCGTCGCCGTTGAGGGGGTCGGCGCTCTCGGGCGCCTTGTTGTCGCCGGGCTTCCGGGCGCCGTTCTTCGCGTCGGGCGATGCGGAGGTGGAGGCGGAGGCGTCCGGATCCGGCGCGCCGGTGTCGCCGTTCGGGTAGACCGCCCCCTCCCGCCAGTCGCCGCCGACGACCAGGGTGATCTGCTGCACCTCGGGCGACAGCCGCACCGCCGTCTCCGGCAGGCCGAGCGACTTGGTGACGGTCAGGGCGTCGCTGCGCAGCGCGGCCCTCGGGTAGGTGATCGTCGTGTCGGCCTGCGCCCGGGGCGTGGAGTCGGAGACGGCCTTGGCGAAGCCCTGTTTGACCAGCAGCGCGGCGATGTCGGCGCCGCGCCCGGTGGCCGGCGGGAGGACGACGGTGCCGGTGCCGTTGAAGACGGTCACCGGGATGTTCGCCTTGGCCGAGGCGGGCGCGGTGCCCGTCGCGCCGCCCTCGTCCTTCTTCTTGTCCTTGCCGTCCAGCGCGATGTCGTTGCGGACGAGCGAGAAGAGCCTGTCCGCGTCGCCGGGCTTGGGTATCACGTGGGCGTCGGGGTCCTGGGGGTCGGCGACCCACGGCATGGTGGTCATGGTGATCCGGCCGGAGGGCACCCGCTTGATGTCGTCGGCCAGGTCGTAGAGCTTCTTGACCGAGCCGAGGTCCTTGTCGACGGTCAGCGCCTTGGTGGCGGCCTCGGCGAGGCCGGTGAGCTGGGCCGGGTCGGAGAGCTTGGTGCCGGCCTTCAGCTGACGGACCATCGAGTTCATGTACAGGTGCTGGGCGTGGGTGCGGCCGATGTCGCTGCCGTCCTCGAAGCCGTGGCGGGTGCGCAGCCACTGCAGTGCCTGCTGGCCCTTGACCGTGTGCGTGCCCTTCGGCAGCCGCAGCCCGGACTTGTCGTCGTAGACGTTGGCGTCCACGCAGACCGGGACGCCGCCGACGGCGTCGGCCATGTTCACCACGCCGGAGAAGTCGATCATCATGAAGTGGTCGACGGGGATGCCCGTGAGCTCCTCCCAGCTGGCCACCGTGCAGCCCGGACCGCCGTTCACCAGGCTGGTGTTGATGATCTGCGACTTGGTCTCCTTGTAGACCTTGCCGCTGTCCGGGTCGGTGCACTTGGGGATCGTCACCCGGGTGTCGCGCGGGACGCTGATGACGGACATGTTGCTGCGGTCCGCCGAGACGTGCACCAGCATCTGGACGTCGGCGAGCGGCGGCCGGTCGGCGTCGTCGCGGGCACCGCCGAGGTCCTGGTTCTCCTTGGTGGCCCGGCTGTCGGACCCCAGCAGGAGAATGTTGATCGGGCGCTGCCCCTCGGCATTGGCGACGGGCCGGTCGAGCTGCTTGTCGCCGAGGTTGAGGGCGCCCTTCCTGATGTTGTCGTTGAGGTGCTCGTAGTAGAAGTACCCGACCCCGGCCGCGGCGAGCACGGCCACGGACACGCCGAGCGCGGTCCACCGCACTATGCGCAACGTCCGCTTCCGCTTGGCGGCCCCACCGCCGGCCCCTGCGGGACGGTCACCGGAACCACCGTCACCGTCGCCACTGCCGGAGCCGTCGGCGGCCTGCGCCGCTTGGTCCTGCGCGTCGGCGTCGGCCTGCGCGGGGATGCCGGCCTTCGCCGGGCCGTCGGCCTCGGCCGGACCTTCGGCCTTGACTGGGCCCTCGGCCTTCGCGGGGCTCTCGGCCTGCGCAGCGGTCCCGGACTCAGCCGGGCCCTCGCCCTTCGCCGGATCCTCGGCCTGCCCCGGGATCCCGCCCGCCGCAGGGGACTTGGCCTTCGCCGGGCCGTCGCCCGGCCCGGGTATCCCGGCCTGCGCCGACCCCTCGGCCTCTGCCGCCGCGGCGGCTTCCGCCGGGCTCTCGGCCCGCGCAGCGTCCCCGGGCTCCGCCCGGCCCTCGCCCCGCGCAGCGGTACCGGTACCGGCCGGGGCCGGACCCCCGGCGTTCCCCTCGGTCGTCGCGGCCGGGCCCCCGGCCCGGTCGCCTCCGCTGCTCTGGCGCATCGGGCCTCCCCTGAAGTGGTGCGTGCGTCCGGCCCGATGGGCAGGCGTGTTGTGCCGGTTGGTGCACGGTGGACTGTGTTACTGCATTATGCGGCGCGGAACTGTGTTCGACGGACGTATCGCCCTACTTCGCGCACACGTTCTGGTCGTCGGCCTCGATCTTCTGCACGCCCTCCGGCGCCTTGGCCGGGGCCGGGGCCGAGACGGGGGTGCCCGCACCCTTGAAGTCCGCGCCGAGCGTGAGCTTCATCTCCGCCTTCGGCGCCGCGTCGCCGCCGCTCTGCCGGAGGGCGTCCGCGGGCAGCCCCATGGCGTCGGCGAGCCGCCGGGCCTGGTCGGCCTGGTTGGGGGCGAACTCCAGGACCGTCTTGTCCGCCTTGCCGCCAGGGGCGTTGCCGCCGTTGCCCGTGCGCGTCATGCCCTTGGAGTTCTGCATCCAGGCCACGGTCTCCTGGGCGGCGCCCATCCGGCCGCTGCCGTTGAAGACCCGCACCCTGACGTTCGCGGGCTCGGCCTTCGGGCCCTGCAGCAGTGCCTGCTGCTTGGCGTCCGCGTCCTCCTGGGCCTTCTTCTCCTTCTCCTTGACCTCGGTGAGGGAGACGTCCTGCCGCACCATGGCCAGCAGTGGGTCGGCCTTCGCCTTGTCCAGCACGACCGTCTTGTGCACCTTGCCGTCGGCGGGGTTGTCGACGACGGGCAGGGTGGCGAAGGTGATGTTCTTCAGGTTGACCTTGCTGAGCTCCTTGCCCAGGCTGGCCAGCTTGCCGACGGAGGAGATACCGGTGTCGACGGTCAGCGACTTGGTCGCCGCGTCACCGAGGTCGTAGAGCTTCTTCGGGTTGGTGAGCGTGTCGCCCGACTTCATCTTCCGGATCATCGAACTCAGGAACTGCTGCTGGAGCTTGATGCGGTCCAGGTCGCTCTCGAAGCCGACGCTGTGCCGGGTCCGGACGAACGCCAGCGCGTCCTCGCCCTGGATCTCGTGCCGGCCCTTGCTCAGCTTGAGGTGCGACTTGGGGTCGTCGATGTCCTTGCCCAGGCACACCTCGACGCCGCCGACCGCGGAGGAGAGTTCCTTGACGGCGTTGAAGTCGGCCATCATGAAGTGGGTGACCTTCAGGCCCGTCAGCTGCTCGACCGTCCGCCAGGTGCAGCCGGGGTCGCGATCCTCCTGGCCCAGGCTCTCGTTGAAGCGGACGTTCTTCGAGCCGGGGATCGTCTTCGTCGTCCCGCCGGACTTGGTGGGGCAGTCGGGGACGTCGGTGATCATGTCGCGGGGGATGGAGAGCGCGGTGGCGTTCGTCCGGTCCTCCGAGACGTGGAAGAGCACGGTGGTGTCGGCGTGGCCGACGCTGCCGTCGTCGCCGTAGCCGGTGTTGCCCTTGCCGGAGCGTTTGTCGGTGCCGATCACCAGGATGTTGACCGGGCCCTTGGTGACGGCCGCGTTGTCGATGCCGACGTCGACCTTGTCGATGTTGCCGTTCAGGTGCTCGTAGAGGAGATACGCGCCCACCGAGCCGCCGACCAGGACGAAGGCCAGCGTGCCGCCCGTCCAGATCAGGGCTTTCTTCCTGCCGGTCCGTTTCTTCGGTTTGGGCCTGCGGCGGTCCGCGCCCGCCGCCTTGCCGCCGCCGGTCCGGCGCCCTGCGGCGGTGCCGCGCTGCCCGGGCACCGGGCGGGCGGCGGGGCGGGGCCGGGGTCTCCGGGCGGCGGGGGCGGAGGGGGTGCCGGCGGGGGCAGCCGGCTCCCCCGTCTCGTCGAGGCGCAGCTCGTAGCTGCCGGTCTTGGGGTCGAACACCCACTGGTCGGCGGGGTCGATGCCACCCGCTCGCCCACGGCCTTGCGCGTCCACGGTCGCCTGAATCCTCCGTCGGGTGCCACCCGGCGCCCGTCCCCCTCGGGTGCCCGATCACCTTCACGTCGTCTGTGCAGTGCGCGCCGAGCCGGCAGCGCGCACCGGATCGCTCACACTATCCGCCCAGTTCAGCGTCCAACGACGCCGGGGACAAAAAGCACTCCCCGACAACTGGGCGATCCCCCCGATCCCTTCGCGGGTACGAACGCCTCGGCGAACGCGGGGGTGAAAGAGATGATCGCACCTTTTCGGCGGTGCTCAGCCGCAGATGCCGCGCGCGGCGGTCGTCCCCTGGTACGTGGGCGGGGCATCGGGCCTGGTGGACGGCGCCGGAGCAGGCCCGGCGGGCTCCTGCGAACGCCCGCCCGCGGTGGGCGAAGCGGGCGCCGACGGCAGCACGGACCGGTGCGCCGCGGGGGGTTCGGGCGCGACGCCGGTCCCGGTCTCCGGGACGTCGGCGGGATCGGGTTCGTCGTCCCGCGGGGCCCGCGGAGGACGCCGCCCGCCGTGCTTGCCGTCGGCGGGCCGGACATGTTCACTCACCGTCACGGGCCGGTCCATGCGCAGCTGTTCGAACAACTGGTCCGCGTCCGGCTGGACGAGCTCGTCGCGGTCGGAGTTGTACGGGTAGGGCTTGCGGGGCACCGTCAGGAACTGCACGTGGTTGCTGGGGATGTTGCGCACAGTGCGCACCAGGTCGTACATCTTGCGCAGCGAGTCGAGCCCGGAGTCCGTGGTGAGCGACTTGGTGGCCGCGTCGAGCACCGGGTAGAGCCGTGCGGGGTTGAGCAGCACGCCGTCGCTCTGCATCTCCTGGAACAGGGCGCCCATGAACAGCTGCTGACGGCCCATCCGTTCGGTGTCGCTGCCGTCGCCGAGGCTGTAGCGGGCCCGGACGAAGCCCAGCGCCTGCTCCCCGTGCAGCACTTGGCGGCCGACGGGCAGCCTCAGGTGCGCCTCGCGGTCGTCCACGGGCTTCTTCAGGCAGACCTCGACCCCGTCGACCGAGTCGACCAGGCGCTTGAAGCCGCTGAAGTCCAGGACGATGTGGTGGTCGATGCGGACCCGGCTGATGCCCTCGACGGTGCGGATGGTGCAGGCGGTGCCGGCGAGTTCGTAGGCCCAGTTGAACTGCGCGAAGCGCTCGTTGGTGTACGTGCCGTCCGGCTTGCGGCAGCGGGGGATCGTGGCCATCAGGTCGCGGGGGAGGCTGACGGCGGTGGCGCTGCGCCGGTCGGCGGCCAGGTGCAGCAGGATCGTGGTGTCCGAGCGCTGGGTGCCGCTGTCCTCGCCGTACTGGGAGTTGCCGGAGCCGCTGCGGGTGTCGGAACCGATGATCAGGATGTTCTGGGCGCCGTTGACCATGGCCGACGGGCGCTCCTTCTCCCAGCGTTTGAGCTCCGCGGCGGTCTCGTCGTCGGTGCGGATGTTGCTGTTGAGCTGCTCGTAGAGCACCCATCCGATCCCGGCCACGGCCAGCACCAGCAGTGCCGTGCCGGCCGCGAGCGCCCGCAGCCAGCGTCGGCGCCGGGACAGGCCCGCCCCGCCGTCCGGCCCTCTGAAGAGGGGGCCGTCCGGCAGGCGGCGCCTGCCTGGGCTGTGGTTCACGGCTGACTGCGTCCTTCCCGCGCGGGGTCGTCGGCGTACCGTCGATCATCGCGCGGAACCGGCCGTCCGGCAGCGTCAGAGGGCCGTCACGGTGACGCGCTCGCTCGCGCGCCGCTGTTCCAGGCCGTCCGCGGGCAGCATGCCGAGGTGGCGGCACAGCACCACCGAGCCGCCTGCGGCGAGCGGGGCGAACAGTCCGGCCGACAGGCCGTCCCAGCCGTCGTAGGACAGCCCCGACAGCAGGCGCGAGCCGGCTCCGAGGCCGCGCTGCGCGGCGTCCGCACGGGCCCGCTCGACCAGCTCCGCACCGGTGAGCTCCAGCCCGCCCACGGCCAGCGCCGGGCCGTCGGGGTCCACGGGGGCGTACGGGGCGAAGCGGTCGCCCTGGGCGGGGACCTCGACGGCATAGTCGAGGAACCCCTGCGGCGGCTGGGGGAAACGGCCGCCCAGGGGGCGCAGGGCCAGCGCGACGCGCTCGCCGGAGCAGGCGCGCGCCTGCTCCAGGGTGTCCGGCCCGCTGACGACCAGGTCGGCGGCGGCCGGGTCGCCGCCCACGTCGGCGAGCACGCCCACCGAGGAGCAGGCGAGCAGCCAGACGGCCGTCTGCCAGTGGGCGGGCAGCAGCAGGGCGAGCCGGTCGCCGGGCTCGGCGGCGAGGTCGCCCTGCAGCAGATTGGCGGTCTTCGCCACCCAATTGGCGAAGGTGGCCACGGAGAGTTCCACGCGTTCGCCGGTGGCGTCGTCGTAGAAGGTCACCAGCGGGCGGGCCGGGTCCGCGGCGAGCGCGGAACGCAGCAGGTCGGCGGGGGTGCGGTCGGTGGCGTTCATCCGCGCCAGGGTACGCGGGGCGAAGGGTGGCGGTCAGTCGGACGGGGGGTGCTCCCGGGCCGCTCCGGGCCGACATACCAACAGTTGAGCAATGGACAGGAATGTCCCATTGTGTTCAGGTTTCTTCCATGCGTGGAATCCTCGTCACCCCCGCCGTCACCGCCTGTGCCGCCCTCACCCTGCCGCTCCTGGCCCCGGCCTCCTACGGGGCGGCGCCGCACCGCGCGACCGGGCCGGAGAGGAGACCCCCCGTCACCGGCACAGCCCCCGCCGCGCCGGCCGGCGTGACGCGCTCGCTCCCGCTGGTCCCGCTCGGCACCGCCCGCCGCGCGTACGGCACGGCTTCGGGAACGTCCGGGATGGGCCTGCCGGCCCAGGAGGTCCGCCCGTTCTCGCTGATCGGCATCGTCTGGGACGACGCCGACACCGAGCTGCACGGCCGGGTCCAGGTCCGCACGCGCGGGGCGGCCACCCGCGCGTGGTCCGGCTGGCAGGACATCCAGGCGCACGACGACGACCGCCCCGACCCCGACTCGGACGAGGGCCGCCACTCCAAGGTGCACGGCTCCACCGCGCCGCTGTGGGTCGGCGCCTCCGACGCCGTCCAGGTGCGGGTCCGCCCGGAACCCACGGGCGACCGGCAGCCCGCGGGCCACGGCGGCGGCCTGCCCCGGGGCATGCGCGCCGAACTCGTGGACCCGGGCCGCGACCCGGCCCCCGCGCCCGCCGGCGGCCACGGCCGGCGGACCGTCACCCCGCCCGGCCCGGTCCCCGGCGGCGACAACGAGGGGGCCTCCTCCGCCTCCGCGGCCAACGCCCCCCTGGCCCCCCTCGGCGCCACCGAGATCCCCGCCGCGGACCGCCCGGACTCCCAGCGGGACGTCGCCGCGGCGCACATCGGCATCGGGCGCATCACCGCCGACTGGAACACGGAGGACCCGGAGACCCAGGACGTGCCCGAGACGGCGCCCTCCCAGGACACCGCCAGCATCCCGCTGAGCCCCGAGACGGACCGGGGCACGGAGGAGAACGCCGACGACTCCGAGTCCGCGGGGCGCTACGTGGGCCCGCGCCCGCGCATCGTCACCCGGGCGGGCTGGGGGGCCGACGAGTCCATGCGCGAGCGGCAGTTCGCCTACACGAAGACCGTCAAGGCGGCCTTCGTCCACCACACCGCCTCGGGCAACGGCTACAGCTGCTCGGAGGCCTCCTCCGTCATTCGCGGTATCTACCGCTACCACGTGGTGAGCAGCGGCTGGCGGGACATCGGCTACAACTTCCTCGTCGACAAGTGCGGCACGGTCTACGAAGGCCGGGCAGGCGGCGTGGCCAAGGCCGTCAAGGGTGCTCACACGCTCGGTTTCAACACCAACAGCATGGGCATCGCCGTGGTCGGCACGTTCAGCAAGAACAGTGCCCCCGGGGCGGCCGTGGACGCCGTGGCCAGGCTCGCGGCGTGGAAGCTGGGCCTGTTCGGCATCAATCCCAAGGGCTCGGTGTCCCTGGTCTCGGGGGGTGGCAACCTCTACAAGAAGGGCACGACCGTCAAGGTCAAGGCGATTTCGGGACACCGCGACGGTTATGCCACGGAATGCCCCGGTGACAAGCTGTACTCCCGTCTCGGCACCATCCGCTCGACCGCAGCCCGGCTCCAGGGCCGCTGACCGGCGCGAAGCGGAGTCGAACGTTCTGCATACACTGGCCGCCGTCCACGGCCCGGCCCCAGCAGGAAGCAGAGACAACAGTTGACTTCTTCGCCAGAAGCGATCCTCCTGGTCGGCGGCAAGGGGACCCGGCTGCGCCCGCTCACGGTGCACACCCCCAAGCCGATGGTCCCGGCGGCGGGTGTCCCGTTCCTCACCCACCAGCTGGCGCGGGCCCGCGCGGCCGGGATCGAGCACATCGTGATGGCCACGTCCTACCTGGCCGAGGTCTTCGAGCCGTACTTCGGCGACGGATCCGCCCTGGGCCTGCACCTGGAGTACGTCACGGAGGAGGAGCCGCTGGGCACCGGCGGGGCGATCCGCAACGTCGCCCCGCGCCTGCACTCGGGCCCCGACGATCCGGTCCTGATCTTCAACGGTGACATCCTCACGGGCCTGGACATCGAGGCCCTGGTGGAGACGCACCGCACAGCGGAAGCGGACGTCTCGCTGCACCTCACGCGAGTGGCGGACCCCAGGGCCTTCGGCCTGGTCCCCACGGACGGAACGGGCAGGGTCACGGCCTTCCTCGAGAAGCCGCAAACCCCCGAAGAGATCGTCACGGACCAGATCAACGCAGGGGCCTACGTCTTCAACCGCTCGGTCATCGACACGATCCCCACGGACCGCCCGGTCTCCGTGGAACGCGAGACCTTCCCGAACCTCCTTGCCGAGGGCGCCCACCTGCAAGGCATGGTCGACTCCACCTACTGGCTCGACCTGGGCACCCCGCAGGCCTTCGTGCGCGGCTCGGCGGACCTGGTCCTCGGCCGCGCCCCGTCCCCGGCCGTACCGGGCCGCTGCGGGGAGCACCTGGTGCTGGACGGCGCGCAGGTGGCGCAGGACGCCAAGCTGATGGGCGGCACGGTGATCGGCAAGGGCGCACGGGTGGAGCCCGGGGCGCGCATCGAGGGCAGCACGGTGATGGACGGAGCCGTCGTCGAAGCAGGCGCCCAGGTGACGGACTCGCTCATCGGCGCAGGCGCCCGAGTGGGAGCCCGCTGCGTGCTGGACGGGGCGGTCATCGGGGACAGGGCGAGCATCGGCGCGGACAACGAACTGCGGGCGGGAGCCCGCATCTGGTGCGAAGCGGTGATCCCGCAAGGGACGATCCGCTTCTCGTCGGACCAGTAGACAGCCATCGCTGGACAGTCACGGCCGGTGACCGCCCCGGCGGACGTACCCTGGCCAAATGGCCACCAGAACGTGGACCCCGCCGGGCCCGTACGACCTGGGACGCACACTGGGCGTCCTGGCAAGGGGCCCGGGCGACCCCGCGTACAGGGCGGTACCGGACGACGGAATCTGGCGGGCGAGCCGCACCCCCGCCGGCCCGGGAACGCTGCACGTGAGGACGACCACGGCCGGTATCCGCGCCGAGTCCTGGGGCCCAGGAGCGGACTGGCTCCTGGACCACCTCCCCACCCTCCTGGGTGCGGAGGACACCCCGGAGAAGTTCACTCCCCGCCACCGCCTGCTCCACGAGGCGCACCGCCGCAACCCGGGCCTGCGGCTGGCCCGTACGGGCCTGGTGCTCGAATCGCTGATTCCGGCGATCCTGGAGCAGAAGGTGACCAGCGACGAGGCGTACCGCGCCTGGCGCCTGCTCCTCCAACGCCACGGCGACCGGGCCCCCGGCCCACTGCCGGGGCTGCGAGTGATGCCGGACCCGAGAACCTGGACTTCGATCCCGTCCTGGGAGTGGCACAAGGCGGGAGTGGACGCCAAACGCTCGTCGACGATCATCCGCGCGGCCCGCGCGGCGGCCCGCCTGGAGGAGACGGCCGCAATGAATGATCAACAAGCATCGGCACGCCTCCAGGCCATCCCGGGGATCGGCCCGTGGACGACGGCGGAGACACTGCAGCGCAGCAACGGCGCGGCGGACGCGGTGACGACGGGCGACCTGCACCTACCGAAGATCATCGGCTACGCCCTCACGGGCGCCAGGGGCACGGACGACGCGGGCATGCTGGAACTGCTGGCCCCGTACGAGGGCCAGCGCCACCGAGCATGCCGCCTGATCCTGCTGACGGCCCCGGTGCCGCCGCGGAGGGCCCCCCGCTTCCCGGTGGGGAACATCGCACGCCTCTGACCGCTTTCCCCGTGCCCCGAAGGGGCGCGGGGAACTGCGCGACCAGCCACATCCGACCCGCGGCCGGCTACCGGACCTCGACGAACGCCCCTGCATCCCGCGGAGCCCGCGCCGCAGGCGCAACGGCGGGCCGTCCCACGGCGACGGCACCCATGGGGTCCCACCCCTCCGGCAGCGCGAGCGCCCCCCGCACCACATCACGACAGAACATCGTCGACGAGACCCAGGCCGACCCGAGCCCCTCCCCGGCAAGCGCTACCAGGAAGTTCTGCACCCCGGCCCCGGCCGCGACGACGAACATCTCCCGCTCCGCCGCAGCACGCCGCGCATCGGGATAGTCGTGCGACCCGTCCATCACCAGACAAGGCACCACCAGATAGGGCGCCCGGCGCAGCACGTCCCCCCGCCGCACCCGCTTGGCGATGGCCTCCTCCGAGCGCCCGTCCGCCCGCAGGTCCGCGACCCACGCGTCCCGCATGGCGTCCAGCAGCCGCACCCGCGACTCCTCGGACTCCAGCAGCACGAACCGCCACGGCGTCGTGTGGTGCGGCGCCGGCGCCGTGACCGCGGCCGCGACGGCGCGCCGCACGGCCCCCGGGTCCACCGGAGCGTCCGTGAACTCCCGGACGGTGCGCCGCAGCGTCACGGCCTCCCGTACGGCCTCGGACGTCCCCAGCCGGAACATGTCTCCGGCCGCATCACGCACCAACTCCCGCGCCCCGGACCCGTCATGCTCACCCCCCACCACATGCGGCAATCCCCGCACCACGGCCACCGGCAGCCCCCCGGCCTTGCCCTTGACCAGGTCCCCGGCGGCGGCGAGCTCATCAGCCGTGGCCACCACCGTCACGCCCAGCTCGTTCCCGTGCGCGTCGACGGCCCCGCGCAGATCCTCCAGGACCCGCACCCCGGCGGCCCCGATGGCGACGTCCGTCAGCCCACTGCGCCACGGCCGTCCGAACGTGTCGGTGATGACGACGCCGACCTCGACCCCGAGCGCATCCCGCAGCCCGTCCCGGATCCGCCGCGCGGAGGCGTCGGGGTCTTCGGGCAGCAACAGAACAGTCCCCGCAGGGGTGTTGGAGGCATCGACCCCGGCGGCGGCCATCACAAACCCCTGCCGGTTCTCGACGATACGCAGAGGGCCACGCCGAGCCACGACCCGGACAGCCTCGGCATCGATGGCGGCTTCGCGGTCCTCGGCGAGGACGACGCGCCCCTCGGCCTTGCTGACGATCTTCGAGGTGACAATGACGACGTCGCCGTCGGCAAGCCCGGGCAGCCCGTCCCCCAGGGCAGCGGAACCGATGAGCTTGGCGAGATCGTCACCGCCCTGCACCTCGGGAATCCCGGGAAGCGCCCACACCCGAAAAGCGGGAACATCCGCACAAGAGCTGCTCACGCGCCCCGCACCTCCTCGGCCAACGCCAACGCCTCGGAGGCCATCCGAGCGGTGGCGGCGACATCGGTCATCATCAGCGGAACGGCCCGGCACCGGATCCCGGCAGCCTCCACGTCGGAGACGGCTCCGGCATCGACGGTGTCGACAAGCCATCCGTCCAGCAGCCCGGACCCGTAATGCCGGGCGACAGCCGCGGCCGTGGACTCGACGCCGACGGCGGCGAGGACCTTGTCGGCCATGCCGCGCACGGGCGCGTCCCCGACGATGGGGGAGAGGCCGACGACGGGCGCCGCGGCCTCGGCGACGGCCTCGCGGACGCCGGGCACGGACAGGATGGTGCCGACGCTGACGACGGGGTTGGACGGCGGGAAGAGCACGACGTCCGCGGCGGTGATGGCCTCCAGCACGCCGGGCGCGGGCTTGGCCTGCTCGGCCCCCACAGGAACGACGGCGTGGGCGGGCACGGAGGCCCGCATCCGCACCCAGTACTCCTGGAAGTGCACGGCCTTGCGCCCGTCCTCGGTGTCCACGAGGACGTGCGTCTCGACCCGGTCGTCACTCATCGGCAGCAGCCGGACGCCCGGCTGCCAGCGCGCGCACAGCGCCTCGGTGACAGCGCTGAGCGGGTATCCGGCACCGAGCATCTGCGTCCGCACGATGTGCGTGGCGAAGTCGCGGTCGCCGAGCCCGAACCACTCGGGCCCCACGCCGTAGGCCGCCAGTTCCTCCTTCACGGCGAAGGTCTCGCCGGTCCGGCCCCACCCCTGCTCCTCGTGGATGCCGCCGCCGAGGGTGTACATCACGGTGTCGAGGTCGGGGCAGACCTTGAGGCCGAAGAGGTGGATGTCGTCGCCGGTGTTGCCGATGACGGTGATGTCGGCGTCGGGGGCTGCTGACTTGAGGCCGCGGAGGAAGCGGGCGCCCCCGATCCCGCCGGCCAGAACCACAATGCGCTGCTGCATGCCTGCAGTCTGTCAGCCGCTAGGAGCCACCCTGAAGAGCGGTCCGGATCCGGCCGGCGCCGGCGAGACCCGGGACGCACTGCGGCCGGGCGGCCTGCGGCCGGTGCATCGGCATCTCGGTGAGCCCGGGGAAGTAGACGTGCAGGCTGACGGCGGGCTCGAGCGAGTCGTTGAGCACCTCGTGCGCGTAGCCGGGGGCGAAGACCCGCTGGGCCCCGGCCCCGAGTCGTCGCCGGACCGTGCCGGAGGCGGTGGCGCCGGCCTCGGTGAGCTCGCCCTGCACCACGGTCAGCACGCCGGAGGAGCGCCCGTGGTCGTGCAGCCCGCTGCCCTGCCCGGGTACCCAGCTGAGCAGCCAGACCTCGTACCCGGGCCCGGTGCGCAGCCGGTGGTACCAGCGGCTGACGGCGTCGTAGCGCACGAGGTGCGCCCAGGCGGCGCGGTCGGCGGCGAGGGTACGGGCCAGCCCGGCGAACTCGGCGACGGTGGCGGGGTGGGCGGCGGGCGGGGGCATCAGGTGGGGGATGGCGAGGGGGTCGCCGGCGATCTGGACGTCGCTGTTCATGAAGGGTGTTCCTCGTACGGGAAGAAAGACCGGGGCGGCGGGGCGCGCAAAGGGGTGCGCGGAAGCGCCGGGAAGGACCGGAAGGATCAGCTGGAGCGAAAGAAGCGAAAGCGTGTACGCATCAACAGCTGGAACAGCGACAGCGCGCCTGAACGGCACAGCGGGACCCGTAGGCACGGGTCAGGCTGAGGTTCCCCAGGGTGAGGGAGGTCGCTGGCATGTCACCAAGGAGACCGGGCCACCGGCCCCTCTGTCAACTGGATGTCTGTTTTGACGATATTGGTTCACCTCTTCCGGTCACCGAAAGGGGCAAAGGGTTTGTGCGGTCGCAATGCCGGACAGGTGGCGCACCGTCCGGGCCGTCGGTGGGCTCGCCGGACCGTGCTGCAACTGGGATCGACCCCCTCTGCGTCCTCCCTCACGGAAGGGAGATGCGGGGTCCCTGTGACGAGTGGGAGATGTGTCCACTCTTGTGATGGTTTGGCAACTTTACGCTCAGCCTTGGTTCCGCAGAGTGAATAAGGGGCCCAATAGCAGATCCCGGCTTGACTGCCCCGGATCGCCGCACTTGTAATTTCACTCGTGTCGTTCTGTCGCACCTGATAGCGGCAGCACACGGGGACGCAATGACAGACGAGGGGCGCACATGACCGAGCTGTTCCAGCAACTGCTGGTCGAGGAGGCGGACGAGGAGCTCGGCTGGCAGGAGCGCGCACTGTGCGCTCAGACCGACCCCGAGTCCTTCTTTCCCGAAAAGGGCGGATCCACGCGCGAGGCGAAAAAAGTATGCCTGGCCTGTGAAGTCCGTTCCGAGTGCCTTGAATATGCCTTGGCCAATGATGAACGCTTTGGCATCTGGGGCGGATTGTCCGAACGTGAGCGCCGCCGCCTCAAGAAGGCCGCGGTCTGACGGTCGCCGGTCCAGGACCGACGCACAGAGTCACGACCTGACGCAATGTCTTGTACAAGGCCGATCCAGGGGACTGAAGGGCCATCCGGTCCGAGCACTCCCGCAACAGCATCCGCAGCACCGTCCATAGCGAACAGTCCGCCTCCCGCGCCCCGCAAGCGGGAGGCGGACTGCTGTGTCCGGAGCCACTAGGGTGGGTCCCTCGACGACGCACCGTGCGGCCGCCGCAGTGCCCTTCCGGGCCCGCCGGACCCGCCCGCGTCCACCGCAGCAGTCCAGCACCGCAGTCCTCCGGGGGTGACCCGGGGACGCCCGGCCGGAGGGCCTGTACCTCGATGTCCGTGCACAGCACTACGGCGGCCCGCTTCCCCGCCGGCTCCCTGTCCGACCACACGGTTCCCCCGGCGTTCCCGCGCCACGTGGTCACCGCCGTGCTCGTCGCCCACGACGGCGCCCGCTGGCTGCCCGACGCCCTTGCCGGACTGCTCGGCCAGGAGCGGCCCGTGCAGAACGCCGTGGCCGCCGACACGGGCAGCACCGACGACTCCGCCCGGCTGCTCGCCGACGCCCTCGGCGACGACCGCGTCCTGCACCTCGCCCGCCGCGCCGGCTTCGGCACGGCCGTCGACGAGGCCGTCCGCGCCGCCCCCGTGCCCACCGCCGACGAGCTGCCGTACCTGCGCAGGTCCAGCGGCTGGGACCCGGTCGGCCGCACCTGGAGCGAGGACGACGACGGCGCGTACACCGCCGACCTCGACCCCGTTCAGTGGCTGTGGCTGCTGCACGACGACTGCGCCCCCGAGCCCGGCGCGCTGCACGAGCTGCTGCGCGTGGCCGACGCCGAGACCACCGCGGGCCGGCCCGCCGCCGTCATCGGCCCCAAACTGCGCAGCTGGTACGACCGCAGGCAGCTGCTCGAGGTCGGCGTCTCCATCGCCCGCAGCGGCCGCCGCTGGACGGGCCTGGAGCGCCGCGAGCAGGACCAGGGCCAGCACGACCAGGTCCGCCAGGTGCTCGCCGTCTCCTCCGCCGGCATGCTCGTCCGGCGCGACGTGTGGGAGCAGCTCGGCGGCTTCGACCAGCGCCTGCCGCTCATGCGCGACGACGTCGACCTGTGCTGGCGCGCCACCGCCGCCGGGCACCGCGTGCTCGTCGCCCCCGAGGCCGTGCTGCGGCACGCCGAGGCGGCCGCACGCGAGCGCCGCCCGGTCGACTGCGCGGGCCGCAAGCCGGCCGACCCGCACAAGGTCGACAAGGCGGGCGCCGTCTACACGCTCCTTGCCAACACCCGCGGCGCCCTGCTGCCGTACGTGATGCTCCGGGTCGTCCTCAGCACCCTGCTCCGCACCCTCGGCTACCTCGTGGGCAAGGCCCCCGGGCAGGCGCTCGACGAGCTCGCGGGGCTCATGGCCACGCTGTTGCGCCCCGGGCGCACCCGCGCCGCACGCAAGCGGCGCGGGCAGCCGTCCGTCACGGCCGGCGAACTGCGGGCCCTCTTCCCGCCGCCGGGCGCGACCGTCCGCGCGACCGTCGAGCAGCTCGCGAGCGACTTCGGCGCCGGGAAGGACGACGGGCCCTCCGCCGCCGGACGCCATGGAGCGGTCGAATCGGGACCGGGCGGGGACGACGCCGACTACCTGGAGATCGAGCAGTTCGCCCGGCTCCGGCGCATCGCCCGCAAGCCCGCCCCCGTCCTCTTCGCCGTCCTGTTGCTCGTGTCGGCCATCGCCTGCCGCGGACTGTTCGGCGGCGGCGCGCTCTCCGGCGGCGCGCTGCTGCCCGTGCCGGACGGCGCGTCCGCCCTGTGGGCGAGCTACACCGACGGCTGGCACGCGGTCGGCACCGGCACCACCGCCGGGGCGCCGCCCTATCTGGCCGTCCTGGCCGCCCTGTCGACGTTCTTCCTCGGCTCCACGAGCTTCACCCTCACCCTGCTGCTGGTCTGCTCGGTGCCGCTGGCCGGTCTCACCGCCTACTTCGCCTCCCGGCCGCTGGTCGACTCCCGGCTGCTGCGCGCCTGGGCGAGCGTGGCCTACGCCTTCCTGCCCGCCGCCACCGGCGCTCTCGCGACCGGCCGGCTGGGCACCGCCGTCCTGGCCGTCGTGCTGCCGCTCATGGCGCGTGCGGCGGTCTCCGCGGCGGGTCTCGGCACGGCGGGGGCGCGCCCCTCGTGGCGTGCGTGCTGGGCGTACGCGCTGCTGCTGACCGTCACCATGTCCTTCACTCCGGTCGTCTGGCCGCTCGCGGTCGTGCTCGGCCTCGGCATGCTCGTCCTGCGCTGTGTGCGCGGCGGTGCGGGACAACTGGCCGTGCAGGGGCCGCGGCTGCTCGCCGTGATCCTCACGCCGGTCGCCGTACTGGCCCCCTGGTCGCTCGGTCTGTTCACACACCCGGCGCGCTTCCTCGGTCAGGCGGGCCTGGATCTGGGGCACGGATCCGCCTCACCGCTCGGACTGCTCACGGGTGACCCCGGCGGGCCGAAGACCGGCGCGTTCCTGCTCACCGGTCTCGTGCTGGCCGCGCTGGCCGCCCTGCTGCGCAGCGACCGGCAGTTCGCGGTCCGCACGGCCTGGGCCGTCGCACTGACCGGTCTGTTGTGCGCGGTGCTGGGCAACCGGACCGCCTGGGCCGGACCGGCCACCCTCGTCTACGGACTGGCGCTCGTCGCGGCGGCCGTCGTCGGGGCCGAGGGCGCCCGGGAGCGGGTGGCTGCGCAGAGCTTCGGCTGGCGGCAGCCGGTCGCGGGCCTCATCGTGCTCGCCGCCGGGGCCGCACCGTTCGTCGCCGCCGTCGCCTGGACGGTCACCGGCGCGGACGGGCCGCTGGTGCGCCGCGACCCGGCACAGGTGCCCGCGTTCGTCGCCGAGGAGGCGGGCACCCGCGACCAGGCCCGCACACTGGTGCTGGGCGGGGACGCCGCACACGTCACGTACACGCTCGTCCGCGGCGCCGGTGCGCGCATGGGCGACGCCGAGCTGAGCGAGGCCGCGGGCCGCGACAAGCGGCTCGACTCCGTCGTGGCGAACCTGGTCGGCGGCTCCGGTGCCGACCAGGCGGGCCGTCTCGGGGACTACGCGGTCGGCTACGTCCTCGTCCGCGACAACGACCGCGCGACCGCCCGCACGGTCCGCGTCCTGGACGCCACCCCCGGGCTGACCCGGCTGAGCCAGGAGGGCCACACGGCCCTGTGGCGGGTCGACCGGCAGGTCGCTCGCGTCACGGTCGTCAGCGGCGGGCAGCAGGACGGCGGCCTTCCGGTCCCCGTCGCCGCCGGGCCCGTCACGGCCCGGGCCACGCTGCCGGCCGGCCCCGCGGGCCGCGTGCTGCGGATCGCCGACAAGGCCGCGCCCGGCTGGAAGGCCACGCTGAACGGCAAGACCCTCAAGCGCACCACGGTCGACGGCTGGGCCCAGGGCTTCACCCTCCCCGCGGGCGGCGGCAAGCTGTCGCTGTCGTACGAGACCCCGGTGGCGCACACGGCGTGGATGTGGGGGCAGGGCCTGCTGGCGCTCCTCCTGGTGGTCCTCGCCCTCCCGGGCCGCCGGCGCCGGGTCGACGACGACCTGCCGGAGACCGACGCCCCGCCCGCCGCCGCCCCGGCCGCCGCCACCGTGCCGGAGCAGCCGGTGCCGGGGGAGGGCCGTCGGGCCCGCC
>NZ_JBSFWU010000032.1:0-64179 GCF_053594995.1 Streptomyces sp. NPDC002536 | reverse complement strand
CACGACGCGCCCGCAGTCGAGGTTCTCGGGGCTGCGCCCCGGACCCCCGGGGTAGTGCGTCGACTGCAGGCCGGTGGGGGCTGGTCGCGCAGTTCCCCGCGCCCCTTACGGGGCGCCCCGGCGCCGCGCACCCAGCATCAGCGCCGCCCCGGCGGCAAACGCACCACCCGCACCCGCCGCGATCCCCCGCAGAGGATCGCCCCCGGTGTCGGCCAGCCCGTCCGACCCCCCGTCCCCGCCCTCCACCGCGAACGCGTAGTCGCCGGACTGCCCCACCCACGCCCCGTCTCCCCCGCGCCGCTGCACAGCGGTGACATTGGCCGTGACCGGCCCCTCGGGGGCGTCCCCCGTGAACCCCAGCCGCATCCGCACGGTGACCGCCCGGCGGGCGGGCACGGCGAAGCCGGGGAAGTCGGGCTCCTGCCCGTCGAGCACGCCGACGTTCTCGGCCTCGTCGGTGCGCTCGAACTGCACCGGCCGCCACCGCGCGCCGCCGGGGTCGTAGAAGTCGAGCCGGATGTGGCCGGGCTGCAGCGCCCGTCCCTTGTCGGACAGCACCGCCACGGGGTGGACGGCGCGGCACTCCCCGTCGGTGGTGTTGCGCAGCTCCAGCTCCCAGGTCTGCTGGGCACCCCCGCGCTCGTACGCGTCCGGGCCGCCGCTCAGGCGCGAGGTGATGGGGAAGTCCTTGCCGGCGGGGTCGCCGCAGTGCGGCTGGGGGCTCGCGGCGGCCGGCTCCTGCGGCACCACGGCCGGCCCGAGGGCGGCGGCCAGGACGAGCGCGGCGGCGCCGAGGGTACGGGGCAGGGACATGACTCAAGGGACCTTCGCGCTGGGGGACGGCGGGGACGTGCGCGTACGTACATCCCACCGGGCGCCGCGCGGTACGGGCGCGTACGGCCGACCGGCCGTCAGACGCCACCCGTTGTGCGGAAGAGCGGGGCGAGGGCGAGCTCGGCCGCGCCGTCGACCACGGTGTGCCCGCCGCCGGGCGCGACGGCCACCGGGACCGCGGTGCCGGTCACGGCGCCGAGGGCGTCCCGCACCCCGGCCGTGTACGCCTCCGGGTCCGCGAGCACGGTACGGCCGCCGAGCAGGACGAGGTCGATGTCCAGCAGGCGCACGAGGTTGGCGGCGCCGACGCCGAGCAGGCGGGCGGCGCGGGCGGTGTCGCCCGCGGCGACGGCGGCCAGGCACAGGGCCTCGATGCAGCCGCGGCTGCCGCAGGGGCACGGCGGCCCGTCGAGCTGGAGCACCTGGTGCCCGAACTCCCCCGCGCCCGTGCGCGCGCCGCGGTGCACGCCGCGGCCGAGGACGAGGCCGGCGCCGAGGCCGGTGCCGAGGTGGAGGTAGGCGAAGGAGTCGGCGGCGCGGGTGCGGGCGAGGCCGAGGGCGGCGGCGTTGGTGTCCTTGTCGAGGACGACGGGGACGCCGAGGCCGAGCCGCTCGGCGAGCGCGTCGCGCAGCGGGAAGCCGTCCCACCGGGGGTGGCCGGTGACGCGGTGCAGGATGCCGCCCGGGTGGTCGAGGGGGCCGGGTGCGGCGACGCCGACGCCGAGGAGCGTGACCGGAGAGGCCTCCGCCAGCAGGGCCGCGACCTCGCCCTGCACGGTGGCGAGCACCGCCTCCGCGCCCGCGCCGAAGGCGAGCGGGGCGGTGCGGGCGGCGACGGGCGTGCCGGTGAGGTCGGCGAGGGTCGCGTGCATCTCGTCGCGGTCGAGGTGCAGGCCGACGGCGTGGGCGGCGCCCGGGACCAGGCGGATGGCGGTCGCGGGCTTGCCGCCCGTGGAGGCCCGGCGGCCCGCCTCGGCGGCCAGCCCGCCGTCCCGCAGCCGGGCGGTGATCTTGCTGACGGCCTGCGGTGTCAGGCCCGTGCGCCCGGCCAGCTCCGCGCGGCTGGCACCGCGCCCGCCCGCCTCGCGCAGGAGGCCGAGGACGAGGGCGGTGTTGTGATCGCGGAGGGCGGCGAGGTTGGCGCCGACGGGGGTGGTGATCCTGTGCACACCACCATTGTGATCGCCCCGCTTGCACTTCTGCAACAGCGTTGCCAAAGTGGAGGGCATGGTCACCCCGAACCCGTACCGCGTCGGCCTCATCGGCTACGGCCTCGCAGGCTCCGTCTTCCACGCCCCGCTGATCGCGGCCACCGGGGGACTCGTCCTCGACACGGTCGTCACGGCCAACGAGGAGCGCCAGGCCCAGGCCCGGTCCGAGCACCCCCAGGTGCGCACCGTCGCGACGGCCGACGAACTGTTCGCGCGGGCCGGCGAGCTCGACCTCGTCGTCATCGCCTCCCCCAACCGCACGCACGTCCCGCTCGCGCACACCGCGCTGGAGGCCGGCCTGCCCGTCGTCGTCGACAAGCCGCTCGCCGCCACCGCCGCCGAGGCGGAGGCGCTCGCCGAACTGGCCGACCGGCGCGGGCTGCTGCTCAGCCCGTTCCAGAACCGCCGCTGGGACAACGACTTCCGCACCGTCGCCGGCCTCCTCGCCGACGGCGCGCTCGGCCGCGTGCAGCGCTTCGAGTCCCGCTTCGAGCGCTGGCGCCCGCAGCCCAAGGGCGGCTGGCGCGAGTCCGGCGACCCCGCCGAGATCGGCGGCATCCTCTACGACCTGGGCAGCCACCTCGTCGACCAGGCGCTCGCCCTCTTCGGCCCGGCCGCGGCCGTCTACGCCGAGTCGGACGTCCGGCGGCCGGGCGCCGAGGCGGACGACGACACCTTCATCGCCCTGACGCACCGCAACGGCGTCCGCTCCCACCTGTGGATGAGCGCCACCACGGCCCAACTCGGCCCGCGGTTCCGGGTGCTGGGCAGCGCGGCGGGCTACGTGAAGTACGGGCTCGACCCCCAGGAGGCGGCCCTGCGCGAGGGCCTGCGGCCGGGCCCCGGCTGGGGCCGGGAGCCCGAGACGTCGTGGGGCCGCCTCGGCGCGGGCGAATCACCGCTGACGGGCGGCGGCGAACCGGTGCCCACCCTGCCGGGCGACTACCCCGCCTACTACGCGGCCATCGAGAACGCCCTGCGCACCGGCGCCGAACCGCCCGTCACGGCACGGGAGGCGGCGGCCGCGCTGCGGGTGCTGGAGGCCGCACGGAAGTCGGCGGAGGAAGGCTGCGCCGTGAAGCTTGAGGACGGTACGAAGTGAGCGTCGCAGTGGGCGAGTTGATCACACAACTGGAGGAGGACGAGACCCGCCTGGTCCTCGACCGCTTCGACAACGACGACGCGTGGCGGCTCGGCCTGACCCTGACGGAACTCGCGCAGGAGCAGGGCGCAGCGGTCACGATCGGCATCCGCCGGGTCAACCAGCGCCTGTTCCACCGCGCATTGCCGGGCACCACGGCGGACAACGACGGCTGGATCGACCGCAAGAGCCGCGTGGTGCTGCACTACGAGGAGTCCTCGCTCCTGGTCGGCGCCCGCTTCCGCGCCAAGGGCCGCACGTTCGAGACGGCCTCGCGCCTCGACCCCCGCCGCTACGCCGCCCACGGCGGAGCGTTCCCGCTGCGGCTGCGCGGTACGGGGGTGATCGGCGCCGTTGCCGTGTCCGGCTTGGCGCAGGAGGCGGACCACGCGCTGGTGGTGGAGGGGCTGGAGCGGTTCTTGGGCCGCTAGGGCCTGTCCGGACGGGCGGGGCCGATCTTGACGATCGGCCCCGCCCGGGTGCATGATGCGGCCTTCAGTATGTGAACAACCAAGGAGGTGAGACCCATTACCGCAGTAGCAGGCGGGATGCTCTCACCCCACCACCGCACGGTTCCCTTGGCATAGGTGGACCGGGAGAGCGTCCTTCGGTTTCCCGAAAGGCTTTTCCTCTCCCATGTCGGTTTCCCTTGTCACCACTCTCCGCGCCGCCGGCTGTGTCTTCGCCGAGGACGAGGCGCGACTCCTTCTCGACACCGCCCGCACGCCCGACGAGCTCGACACGATGGTCGAGCAGCGTGTCACCGGATTCCCCCTGGAACACGTCCTCGGCTGGGCCGAGTTCCGCGGCCTGCGCATAGCCGTCGACCCCGGCGTCTTCGTCCCCCGCCGCCGCACCGAATTCCTCGCGGAACAGGCGGCAGCACTGACGCGTCCGGGCTCCGTCGTCCTCGACCTGTGCTGCGGTACGGGCGCAGTCGGGGCGACGTTGGGCGGCGTCGAACTGCACGCCGCCGACATCGACCCGGCGGCGGTACGCTGCGCGCGGCGGAACGTTGCTGCGGTGGGCGGCCGGGTCTACGAGGGCGACCTGTACGAGCCCCTGCCGGCCGCCCTGCGCGGGCGTGTCGACGTGCTGGTCGCCAACGCACCGTACGTGCCGACGGAGGCGATCGGGCTGCTGCCGCCCGAGGCACGGGAGTACGAGGCGCTGGTGGCCCTGGACGGCGGTTCGGACGGACTGAGCGTGCAGCGGCGAGTTGCCGCCGGGGCGTTGGACTGGCTCGCGCCGGGCGGTCACTTGCTCATCGAGACGAGCGAGCGACAGGCTGGGCGGACGGTCGACATCGTTGTGCGGGGTGGGCTGACGGCGCAGGTAGTCAACTGTGACGAGCTGGACGCGACGGTCGTCGTCGGTTCGGCAGGGCCGTTGACCGGGAACTGATCGGGTGCTCCGGACGACCGGAGCACCCGCCGGTCACTCAGACGCGCTCCAGCACCACCACCGGGATCTCCCGGTCCGTCTTGCGCTGGTAGTCGTCGTACGCGGGCCATGTGGCGGCCATCGTCCGCCACATGTCCGGCTTCTCGTCGGCGTTCGCCGTACGCGCGCGAGCCGTGAAACGGTCGCCCTTCACCTGGACCTGCACCTCGGGGTTCGCCTCCAGGTTGAGGTACCAGGCAGGCGGCGTGGCAGAGCCGCCGTTGGAGGCCACGAGGAGCAGCGCGTCGCCGTACGGCTGGTAGATCAGCGGATTGTTGCGCTGCGCACCGCTCTTGCGGCCGGTCGTGGTGAGGATCAGCACCGTGGAGCCCTGCCAGTCGTGGCCCTCGGCCCCATCGGTCTCGACGTATCGCCTGACGTGCTCGTCACCGAACAGCATGTGCATGCTCCTTCGATCAGCGGTCTGTTCTCATGGAACACACAGCTCCTGCTGTTCGTTCCCGGCGCATGGTGAGCCTACTGACAGGGCCGTTCCTCACGCTCCTCATCGTGATACCGCTGTTCCTGCTGGCCGCCCTACGGAAGGCCCTCCGGCCGCGCAAGAGGTTCGGCACCCGGGGCGTCGGTGCAACAGCCACCGAGGAGTTGCACGCCCTGCTCTACCCCAGCAAGCGGGTTCAGTTGGAACAGCGGCGGGTCATGCTCGTCCTGCGGGACGACGAGCTCGACGGCGCCCCCAAGAAGACCGGCATCGACCTGGACGGCGGGACGGCCCGGATCACGTGAACGCCTTCGAGAAACCCCAATGGCTCACGCGGTAGTGACCCTTGGCGATGATGAACGCTGCCGCCTTGTCCCGCTCCGCGAGCAGCTGCCTGCGCGTCTGCAACGGCTGCGGCAGCCCTTCGGGGCGCAGGGCCCCGTAATCCGTGAAGCGGTGCGCCCCGCAACGGGTGCACTGCGACAGGCCGTTGGCATGCTGCCAGGCCGAATCGTGCTGACAGTGGACCATTAGTTCCTCCCTTCCGCAGAGTGTGCCACGATCCAGTGCCCGTATGCGGCGGCACTCGCCTTTCCGGCTTCTTCGGTACCGGTTGCCGTACGCCTTGCGCTTTCCAGGGCCGCGCATTCCTCACACCCCGTACGGTACGGGCGCAGCCCGGCTGCGGCGCGTTCGTCGCGGGTCGCCAACCGGAGGGCGGAGAGCGGGACTTCCCACGTCAGGCCGCCTCCGGGGCGCTGGACCTGTACGCGGTCTCCGGTGACCCCGACGACTTGCGCGATGCGATTTTCTCGGGCGTCTACCACGAACGCCCCGTTTCTGTACGCCATTCACTGACACCTTCCGCCCTGCGGGTGTGCGCGACGGTTCCACGATGCACGGGTGCGGGGCGTATTTCAAACTTCAAATTGCAGAGCTGCAAATTGCAGAACTGCCTTTTGCGGGTGGCTGCTTGCTGCAGAGATTCGGCAAGATTTGCCAGCACGGACGCCAGGGGGAGGTCAGCGTGGGACAGCAGGCACATCGCACGGCCCGGCGCCGTCGGCTGGGCACTGCCCTCAGGCAGCTCAGGGAGGCGGCGGGGGTCACCGCTACGGAGGCGGCGGAGGCCATCCACGGGGGCAGCAGCAAGATCAGCCGGATCGAGACCGGGTGCCACCGCGTCACGCGGCTCGAACTGGACGTGCTGATGACCCTCTACCGGGTCCGGGACGGCCGGACACGCGAGCGTCTGATCGCGCTGGCGTCCGAAGAGCGGACCAGGAGCTGGTGGCGCCAGCCTGGCGAACCCTTGTCGGCGAGCTTCAAGGAAGTTCTTGCGCTGGAGTCCAGCGCAGCCGCAATCTCCACCTTTCAGATGGAACTAGTGCCCGGACTGCTACAGACCCGAGCCTACGCAGCCGCCGTCCTCAGCGGATCAGAACCACTACCGCAGGACGCAATCGAGTTCTACCTCAATCTGCGAATGGGACGCCAATCCATCTTCCGCCGTGAGAGCCCACCAAATTACCTGTGCGTCTTGACGGAAGGTGTACTGCACCAATACGTCGGCGGGCCCGCGACGATGGCAGGGCAGCTGCGCCATCTGGTCGACATGAGCCTAATGCCAGCGGTGACGATTCAGGTCATCCCCTACACGCAGACGACGTTGATCCCTACGGGTGGCCCCTTCCTCATCTTCTCCCACCCGGCTCCCCTGAACTTGGATGTCGTGACGCTCGAATCCCTCGACGGCACCCGGTGTCTGGAGGACGATGAGATCGTTGCGAGGTACCACAGGGCGCTGGATCGGCTGCACGAATCGGCACTCTCGGCCGAGCGGTCCGTGGAGTTGATCGCTTCGATCGCCCACAGATTTGAACACGAGTGAGGTACACACGTGATACGCCACGACCTGCCCAGCGACGCGTGGTGGAAGTCGTCATACAGCCTAGACGGGCAGGGCGAGTGCCTGGAGGCCCAACCCACCCCCGACGCCCAAGTCGCCGTAGGCGACAGCAAGTCCCGCCCCCGCGGCGCCCTCGCCTTCCAACCCCCCGCCTGGGCCACCTTCGTAGGCGCCGTCAGGCGCGATCAGCTCACCACAACTGTGCCCTTCATGGACGGGTGAACCGCGCAGTAGTAGCTGAACGTACCGGCATTGCTGAAGGTGAAGCTGAAGGTGTCGTTCTGGTCGAGCATGGGCGAGTCGAGCGGGCCGGACACGCTGCTGGTGACCGTGTGCGGAGCCGAATCCTGATTGGTCCAGGTGACCGTGGTGCCACGACTGACCTTCAACGTAGCGGGCGAGTAAGCGTAGTTGACAATCGGCACCTGCGTGGTCGCCGCGAACGTCGTCTGCGCAGCCGTCAGTACCGCGGCGCTCGCCAGCGCCGCCACGATGGATCCGTACCTCTTCATTGCGCTCCTTCTAGTGGCGTATCCGGTGCGCGGGCCGTCGGTGGCCGATCGCGCAGTTCCCCGCGCCCCTTACGGGGCGCCGTCGCACTCCGATGGCAGAAACCCTCACTCCAGCCGCCTCAAAACGAGGGTTTCTGACACCGGAGTCACACGCTCCACGGCTGCCGGCCCCGCCGGTTCTGCTCGCGCAGGAAGTCGTACATGGCACGGCAACCGTGCCCCGTAAGGGGCGCGGGGAACTGCGCGACCAGCCACCGACGGCCTGCAGTCGACGCACCACCCCAGGGGTCCGGGGGCGAAGCCCCGAGAGCCTCAACTGCGGGCGCGTCGTGGTTGCTCGCGCAGTTCCCCGCGCCCCTGACGGGGCGCAGCCCCACCCCGGCTTCAGCGCCCCCTCCGTGCCGAGAACCGCGACCGGTACAGCACGTACAGCGCCAGTGCCGCCCCTGCCGCCACGCATGTACCGCCGATGGCCATGCTCATCCCCATCGGAGGGCCGCCGTGGGCGAGTTCACTCTCGGCCGCCACGGACGGTGACGCCGCCGGCCGGATCGAGGAGTCCCCCCGCGGCGCCCCCGCCGCGAGCGTGCCGGCGGCTTCGCAGTTCGGGAGTTCGCCGTCGAAGGGGTAGGCGTGGATGCCCTGGCCGCCGCTGACGCCGGACTCATGGCTCAGCGAACCCGCCGTGAACAGGCGTCCGTTGAGGGCGTTCAGGGTCACCACCGTGGTGCTGGCCGGGCGGCCGACCAGGACCGAGCCGTGGAGGTTGCCGCTGCCCGTGAGGCGGACCTCGCTCGCGTCCGGGAAGTTCCAGAGGAGCCGTTCCCGTCGTGCGCCCGTGACGCCCGTCTCCGACGGGCTCACCATGCGCGAGTCGCCCGTGAAGTTGACCAGGACGGTCGCGTCCTGCGGGACGTTGCGGAACTCCACCGCCTGGGCGCCGCCGTCGGGGGCGACGAGGTCGAAGTCCACGTCGAAGACCTGGAGCGGCGAGGTGCCGTCGCCCGTGAAGACCGTGAACTGGCCGTAGTTGACGGCCGCACCCGTGGGCCTGCGCGGCACGCCCTTGTCGTAGGCGTAGCAGGAGCTCGCCGCGGTGAGGACGTCGCGCAGGTGCCGGTAGCGGTCGACGGCGGTGGCGTCGTGCACGGCGCGCGGGCTGACCGTGCCCGTCCGGGTGCCGGCGTAGGCGACCGTCCCGTTGACCGTCCCGTCCTCCGCGAGCAGCTTGCGGCCCCCGGCCACGCGGACGTCGCCGCCCACGCGGAGGAAGGCGGAGCCGTTGTCCGGGGGGACGTGGGAGCCGAGGGAGGCGGCGCCGACCTGGTAGGCCTGGGAGGCGCCCTCGCGCTCGGCGACGTCGAAGGAGCCGAGGACGACGACGTTGCCCTCGGCCTCGGCCGCCGCGCGGCGCACGTGGAAGTCGCCACCGACGAAGACGTTGACCGCGTTGTCCCGGCCGCGTGCGGGTCCCGCGGCGGGCTCGGGGAACACGCCGGGGCAGGAGCCCGACATGCAGGGGCCCAGCCCGGCGGGCAGCGGTTCCGCGACGCCGGGCACGCCGACCGCGCTGAGCAGCAGGGCGCCGCCGGTCACGATGCCTGCCGCCAGGACGGTCGCGGCGGGGTGCCGCGGGCTCTTCCGATGGGGATGCGGGTGCTGGTGCCGTCTGTGCCGCCTCTCGCGCATATTCCGAAAATATGCGCATAAGGGTTGACGGAACCCCGGAACACACGCCCCGGGTCCCCCGAACGCCGCTCACTCGGACGGCTCCGGCGCAGTGGCGGGGGCATCTGGCGGGTGATCACCTCGGAGCAGCATCGTGCACCCGTACCGCACCGCAGGAGGACCGCGATGGACCGGACGACGCCCAGGCCGCCTCGTCGCGCGGCCGCGCCGCCGGCCGCGGTCGTGCTGATGGTGGTGACGGCGACGGCCTGCTCGGGTGGCGGCGGCTCGTCGGGGTCGGCGGCGAAGTCCGCGTCACCGACCACCCAACTCACCGACAGCCAGGCGAAGTCGGCGCTGATCGGCATCTCCGCCCTGGGGGCGCAGTGGAAGGCCGGCGCCGGCAGCGCGAGCGCCGGGACGCAGGACGCCCTGCTGCGGAGCAAGACGGACAAGCCCGACTGCCAGGTGCTCCTCGACCGGCTGAACTCGGTCGACCTCTTCGGTGCCGGGCCGACGGCCAAGTCCACCGAGGTCTTCACCGAGTCGTCCAGGAACGCCCGGCTGACCTACCAGGTGGCGTCGTACCGGCCGGACGCCCTCGACAAGGCCATGGACTGGCTGAAGACCCTGCCGGCGGGGTGCGACGCGTTCACGGCCATCGACCCGTCGGGCAACAAGGTGAACGGGCAGGTCGTCGCGACGAAGATGCCGGACGTCGGCGACGACCGGATCGGTCTCCGGACGACGCTCGCCACCACGATGCAGGGGCTCAAGGCCACCCTGACCCTCGACACGGCCGCGGTGCGGGTCGGGTCCAGTGCCGTCACCGTCACCAACGGCGGGCTGGACGGAGCGGAGGGCTCCGCCACGGAGCAGGCCGTCCAGAAGGGGGTTCCGCGCCTGATGGAGGCGCTCGCGGGGAGGACGCCCTAGCGCCCCGTAAGGGGCGCGGGGAACTGCGCGATCAGCCACGACGCGCCCGCGGTCGAAGTCCCGGGGCCGTGCGTCGGCTGCAGGCCGTCGGTGGCTGGTCGCGCAGTTCCCCGCGCCCCTTACGGGGCGTCCTTGAGCTCCTGCCGTTGGCGCCCCAGACCCTCGATCTCCAGCTCCACCACATCCCCCGCCCGCAGATACGGCTGCGGGGCCGGGCGGCCCATGGCCACGCCGGGCGGGGTGCCCGTGTTGATCACGTCCCCGGGGTGGAGGGTCATGAACTGGCTGACGTAGCGCACCACCTGGGCGACCGGGAAGATCTGGTCCGCGGTGCTGCCGTCCTGCATCGGCGTGCCGTTGACCCACAGGCGGAGGCGGAGCGTCTGCGGGTCGGGGATCTCGTCGGCGGTGACGAGCCACGGGCCGAGCGGGTTGAAGGTCTCGCAGCTCTTGCCCTTGTCCCACTGCCCGCCGCGCTCGTACTGGAACGCGCGCTCGGAGACGTCGTGGGAGACGGCGTACCCGGCGACCGCGGCCAGTGCCTCCTCGTCGGTGCGCAGGTAGCGGGCCGTGCGTCCGATGACGACGGCCAGCTCTGCCTCCCAGTCGGTCTTCTCCGCGCCGCGCGGCACGAGGACGGTGTCGTCGGGGCCGACGACGGTGTCCGGGGCCTTGAGGAAGAGCACCGGCTCGGTCGGGATGGGGACGCGGTTGCCCCTGTGGTCCGTGTGGCCACGGTAGTTGATGCCCACACAGACGATCTTGCCGATCCTGGTGAGGGGCGGCCCGGTCCGCAGCCCGCGCGGGTCGACGGCGGGGAGGATCCGGGCCCCCACGGCCGCCCGGATGTGCATCTGCAACGCCGTGTCGGCGAGGAGCCGGCCGTCGATGTCCGGGACGAGCGCCGACAGATCGCGCAGCGTCCCGTCCTCCTCCAGCAGGGCCGGGCGCTCCGCCCCTGCCGGTCCGACGCGCAGCAGCTTCATCCGGTGGTCTCACTCCCTGGCAGGTCGGCCGCCTGATCGTCAAGGAATCGTCCAGGAGCGGAGGTTGTCTCCGCAAGCCCCGTTTCGGTCTCCATCGGCCTCACTTGGCGGGTATCGCCCCTTCCGTACCCTCCGGGGTGCGCAGGCGCTGGAGGAACGCGCGCTCCGCCGCCGTCCACGTCGTGCTCGTCACCACGTACAGCGCCGCGGCGAGCGGTACGACGGCAACGGTGATGAGGGTGCCGAAGGCGAGCAGCGGTGCCACCCTGGCCGCCTTGGCCATCACGGCCGCCGTCGGGTCCGAGGCGTCCGCCGCGGGGAGCGGCGCCGCGGCCGCCGCCTTGCGGGCGCGGGTGTACGTCCAGGTGGCGACGGCGCCGACGAGGGCGAACAGGCCGAGGTAGACGAGGCCGTGAGGTCCGGCGACCCCGCCGTGACCCAGGACGTCCGCCCAGCGTCCGGTGAGCGGTGCGCCGAGCAGGACGTGGCCCTCGCCGCTCGAACCCGTGGAGAACAGGTGGTACATCACGAAGAAGACGGGCAGCTGGGCGAGAAGGGGCAGGATGCCGCCCCACGGGGAGACGCCCGCCTTGGCATAGAGCTCGTTCGTCGCGCGCATCAGCCGCTCGGGGTCGTTCTTGTGCCGTTTCCGCAGCTTCTGCACCTGCGGTGCGAGCGCGGTCCGGGCCCGCTCGCCGCGCGCCGCGGAGCGGGCCAGCGGGTGCAGGGAGAGCCGTACGCCGAGGGTCAGCAGAACGATCGCGGCGGCCGTCGCGGAGGCGCCGAAAAGCGGAACGAGGACGTCCGAGAAATGGGAGAGGAAGGAGCCGAGGGTGGTGAAGACATGCATGGGAGAGCCCTCCAACGGGTCTCGTCGTGCCGGGATTTCAGGGAAATCGGCGTGACGAGCCGCTCGGGCCCGCGGAGTTGCGGGGACCTACGCGGCCGTCGGGAGGGGACGGCCGGGTGCCCGGGGCCGTCGGCGGCCCCGGGCATCGGGATCGCGCTGGGCCAGGAAGGCAGTGCGGAGTTCGCGATCGCGCATGGCAGTGCGGATGCGCGTCGGGGTGAGCGGGCCGGTGCTGTGCACGATCAGCGTGCACAGGGCGAAGGCGGCGGCGACCGTGGCCGTCGCCGCCATGGCGACGGCGCTCATGAGGCCGCCGCTGTGGGCGAGCAGGAGCTCGCCGAACAGGAGGAGGAGCAGGCTCAGGTGCGTACGCAGAGCGCTGTTCACCATGATCCCCCTCCTCACCACACGTTCACACGTTCCGTCAGACTGACTCAGATGGTACTGGGTCCCTGGCCAGCACGTCCTCATCGGGTCGGCCGTCGGCCGGCTTCGGCCCGAGCCACGAAACCGCCAGCGCCACCACGACGTTCACACCCAGCGCGAGTGCCCCCGCATTCACTCCGTGCACCGGATCGTTCTCCGTGAACACCAGCGAGCACACGAGCACACCGCCCGCGACCAGACCGCTGAGCGCTCCCCACAGCGTCAGCCTCCGCCACACCAGGCCCAGCAGGATCATGGGGACGAGCTGGGCCATGCCCTCGTACGAGATCAGCGACAGCCGGACCAGCGTGTTCGGCCGGGTGTACGTCAGCAGCAGCGCCAGTGCGCCCGACACGACGACCACCACCTGCCCCGCGAGGCGCTGCCGTTGCGGACTGTCCGCCAGTGCCGGGACGGCGCCCAGCACGCTCCGGCCCCACATCGTGCCGATCACGAGCATGAACACCGCCATCGGCACGATGGACGACAGCGCCGCCGCGACCCCGATCAGCCCGACCGCCCACGCGGGCAGCGAGTCCACGACGAGCTTGAAGAGCGCCAGGTTCGACCCCGCGCCCGTGAGGCCCGGGATGACGAAGACGGCCGCCATGCCGAGCAGCATCGGCACGAACAGCAGCACGTTGTAGCAGGGCAGCAGGATCGCGTTGCGCCGCAGGGCGTCCGCGCTGCGGGCGCCCAGGTAACCCGCCACGGTGGTCGGGAAGATGACGACGGTGAGGGAGTTGAGGAAGCTGGTCGTCACGAACCAGGTGCCGTTCAGTCCGCTCCCGCCGTGCCCGGTGAAGGTCAGCCACTGCGGCTTCTCCGCCACCAGCCGGTGCAGGAAGGGGCCGTAGCCGTCGAAGTAGTGCACGGGGACGTAGATCGCCAGGAAGCCGAGGGTGCCGATGACGAGGACGTCCTTGAGCACCGACACCCACGCACTGCCGCGCAGTCCGCTGACCACGACGAAGGCGGTGGTGACCGCGAAGGCGATGAAATAGGCCCAGTTGAGGCTGATGGCACCGTAGGAGATCGTCGAGACGACGACGCCCATGCCGGTGATCTGCAGCTGGATGTACGGGAGCAGGCAGACCGTCGCCAGGATCGCCACCAGGGTGCCGAGCCAGGGGCGGCCGTAGCGGTGGGCGACCATGTCGGTGATGCTGACGAGGCCGTGGCGGCGCGCGTACGACCAGAGGGTCGGGCCGGCGAGGTAACCGACCGCGTAGCCGCAGGACATGTACGCGATGACGTAGAGGACGGGGGCGCCGTAGTTGTAGCCCCAGCCCGCGGCGCCGAGGTAGCTGAAGCTGGTGTAGCTCTCGCCGGCCATCAGGACCCAGATGAAGACGGTGCCGAGACTGCGGCCGCCGACGGACCACTCGGCGATCCCGCCGGCGCCGCCGCGCCCGCGGACGGCGAGGAGGCCGAGGGCCACGGTCAGCACCATGAAGACGCCGAAGATCGTCGAGGCGACCGCCGCGTTCGTGCTCATGCGCGGCCTCGCTTGCGGTCGCCCCGCCAGGCGAGGAACACGGCCACCGGTGTCAACACGGTGGACAGGAGGATCCAGGAGAAGAGGAAGGGGAAGCCGAGGATGGTCGGCCGGACCCTGTCCACGAGAGGCAATGCGCCGAGGAAGAGGACGTAGGGGGCCAGCAGCCATAGCAGAGCGGGACGTTTCAGCACGGGTCGACCCTAGGCGGTGCACCCTGTCGGGCGCGCCCCGTCAGGGGCGCGGGGAACTGCGCGAGCAACCACGACGCACCCGCTCCCCGCTCCCCTGACGGGGGCGCCCCCGGCGGAACCGCTACGCCCCCACCAGCCGCGACGCCGTGTAGATCAGCAGCCCCGCCAGTGCCCCCACCACCGTGCCGTTGATCCTGATGAACTGCAGGTCCCGTCCGATGTGGGCCTCGATCTTGCGGGACGTGTGCTCCGCGTCCCAGCCCGCGATCGTGTCCGTGATCAGCAGCGTGATCTCGTCCCGGTATGTCGTCACGACGTAGACCGCCGCGTCCTCCAGCCAGCCGTCCACCTTCGCGCGCAGCCGTGCGTCCTCCGTCATCCGGGCGCCCAGCGAGAGGATCGCGGCCCGCGCGCGCAGGCGCAGTTCGCTGCGCTCGTCCTCCGCCGCGGCGACGATCATGCCGCGGACCGACGACCACGCGGAGGCGATGATGTCCTGGACCTCGCCCCGGCCCAGCACCTCGGACTTCAGGCGCTCGACGCGGGCCCGGGTGTCCGGGTCCGACCGGAGGTCCTGCGCGAAGTCCGAGAGGAAGCGGTCCACGGCGCCCCGCGCCGGGTGGTCCGGCATGTCACGCATCTCCGTGACGAAGCGCAGCAGTTCCTTGTAGACGCGCTCGCCGACCTTGCGGTCGACGAAGCGCGGCGTCCAGCCGGGGGCGCCGCCCGTGACGGCCCCCATCACGGAGTCGCCGTGCGCGACGAGCCAGTCGTGGGCCCGTACGCACACCAGGTCCACCACCTTCCGGTGGCCCCCGTCCGTGACGATCTTCTCCAGCATGGCGCCGATGCCCGGCGCGATCTCGGCCGCGTCGGCGCGCCGGGTGATGGCCTCGCCGACGACGGCCTGGACGTCGGAGTCCCGCAGGACGGTGAGGGCGCCGCGCAGCGCAGTGGCCAGTTCGTCGGTCACCCGGTCCGCATGGGCCGGTTCGGCGAGCCAGGCGCCGAGCCGGGAGCCGATGCCGACGGCGCGCAGGCGGAGGCGGACGACGTCGCCGGAGAGGAAGTTCTCGCCGACGAATTCGCCCAGGCTCTGGCCGAGCTGGTCCTTCTTGGTCGGGATGATCGCCGTGTGCGGGATGGGGAGGCCCATCGGGCGGCGGAACAGGGCGGTGACGGCGAACCAGTCGGCGAGGGCGCCGACCATGCCGGCCTCGGCCGCGGCCGCGACGAAGGCCGGCCAGCCGGTCCAGCCCGCGGACTGGGCCCACTTCGCGAGGGCGTAGACCAGGGCGACGGCCAGCAGCAGGCCCGTCGCGATGGTCTTCATCCGGCGCACACCGCGCCTCTTCTCTTCGTCCACCGCGCTGGGGGTGAAACCGCCCGGCCGGGCGGGCATCACCTCTTCGGCGGCATCCGACTCCTCACCCTGTGTCCGAATCACCCGCACCACCCGTTCCGGCTGTCCTCACGTGCATTGTCCCTACCCCGGGGGACTCCGGGAGCGGACGAGGAGTTCCCGGGTGCCGTGGGATCATGGAGCGGCGACCCTCCCCAGGAGACACCGTCCATGAACCACCGCTCATGAACAGGCCGCCCCCGGCCGCCCGGCAGGTGCTGCCCCGAGGTGCCGTCCCTGCCGCCCTCGCCGCCCTGACGGCCGCGGCGACCGTCGTGGCGGCGGTCCTCTTCACCGACACCGGTGCCGGCGTGCCGCGCGCGCAGGCGGGTCCGCACACCGTCGCCCGCTCGCACTCCGCCGTGCCGGCCGTACCGGCCGTCGCCGGGCACTGGGTGGGCAGCTGGGCGGCCGCGCCCGCGGGCGCGGAGCCGGCGACGGACGTGCGGGGCATGGCGGGCCGGTCCGTCCGCAACGTGGTGCACACCAGCATCGGCGGCACCAGCGCTCGCATCCAGCTCTCCAACCTCTTCGGCAGACGGCCCCTGACGATCGGCCACGCCTCGCTCGCCCTGGCCGCCGCCCCCGGCTCCCCCGCCGCGGCGCCCGGCACGCTGCGGCGGCTGGCCTTCGGCGGGCGGGAGCAGGTGACGATCCCGGCCGGGCAGGCGGTCGTCAGCGATCCGGTGCGCCTGGACGTGCCACGCGCCGCCGACGTGCTGGTCAGCACCTACGCCCGCACGCCGTCCGGCCCCGCGACGTTCCATCCGCACGCCCGGCAGACCTCCTGGCTCGCGCCCGGCGACCACACGCAGGACGCGGGCGGGGCGGCGTACGCCGAACGGACGCCGTACTGGCGCTACGTGACCGCCCTCGACGTCTGGAGCACCGGCGCGCGCGGCGCGGTCGTCGCCCTCGGCGACTCCATCACCGACGGCGTCACCGCCACGTTCGGCGCCGACCACCGCTGGACGGACGTCCTCGCCGGGCAACTGCCCGACTACGGCGTCCTCAACGAGGGGATCAGCGGCAACCGCGTCCTGCTCGGCGGCATGGGCGGCTCGGCCGTGGACAACCCCAGTGCGCTCGGCCGGTTCGACCGCGACGTCCTCGCGCGGACGGGCGTGCGCGCGGTCGTCGTCGAGCTCGGCATCAACGACATCCTGCGGTCGCCGCAGCAGCTCGACCCCGCACGGATCGTGGACGGGCTGCGGGAGCTGGTGCGCCGGGCACATGTGCGCGGGCTGCGGGTGATCGGCTCGACGCTGAGCCCCTTCGGGGGGCACGGCAGCGTCGGGGCCGAGCAGGAGCGGGTACGACAGGGGGTCAATGCGGCGGTGCGGGCGGGCGGGGTGTTCGACGGCGTCGTGGACTTCGACGTCGTCCTGCGGGATCCGGCGAACCCGCAGCGGCTGCTGGCCGCGTACGACTGCGGGGACCACCTGCACCCGAACGACGCGGGGTACCGGGCCATGGCGGGGGCCGTGGACACGGGGGCGTTGACGGGGTGGCTGTCGCCGCTGACCCGGCCCCGTTAGGGGCGCGGGGAACTGCGCGAGCGGCCACGACGCGGCCCGCAGACGACATGCCGTCCCGGGACAGTGCGTCGGCTGCGGGCCGTGGACGGCTTGTCGTGCCCACGCGGCGGAGCCGCATATGTCAACAGCCCCGCGCCCCTAACGGGACGCGTACATCCGCGCAATGACATCCTCGATGTCCGGCTCCCGAACCGAGAGGTCCACCAGCGGATAGCGCTCCGCCACCGCGGCCACCAGCGGCGCCGCGCTCTGCGTGGCCGCGAACGCCAGCCACTGGCGCGGGCCTTCGGTCCTCACGACGCGCGCCCCGGGGATGCCGGTGACGGGCGGAAGCTCCCGCTCCAGGTCGATCACCAGCGTCCGTTCGCTCTCCCCCACCGCGTGCAGCCCGTCCAGGTCGCCGTCGTGGACCAGCCGGCCGTGGTCGATGACCATCACCCGGCGGCACAGCTGCTCGATGTCGGTCAGGTCATGTGTCGTGAGCAGAACGGTCGTTCCCTGCGTGGCATTCACCTCGCGCAGGAACTCGCGCACCTTGGCCTTGCTGATCACGTCCAGGCCGATCGTGGGCTCGTCGAGGTAGAGCACGTCGGGGTCGTGCAGCAGGGCCGCGGCGATGTCGCCGCGCATCCGCTGTCCGAGGGAGAGCTGCCGGACGGGCACCTCCAGCAGCTCCCCGAGGTCGAGCAGCTCGACACAGCGTTCGAGGTTGGCACGGTAACGGGCGTCGGGAATGCGGTACATGCGACGCACAAGCCCGTAGGAGTCCCGCAGCGGCAGGTCCCACCACAGCGTGGTGCGCTGCCCGAAGACCACGCCGATGCGGCGCGCCAGCCGCGTCCGGTCGCGGGACGGATCGACCCCCGCGACGCGCAGCCGGCCCCCGCTCGGGGTGAGGATGCCCGTCAGCATCTTGATGGTGGTGGACTTGCCCGCCCCGTTCGGGCCGATGTAGCCGACCATCTCGCCGCGCGGCACGGAGAAGCTGATGCCGTCCACCGCACGCACCTGGCGGCGCTCCCGGCGCAGCAGCCCCGTGCGTCTCCGGACGTCGAAGACCTTCTCGACCCGGTCGAGTTCGATGAATCCGTCCGTCTCCGTCATCTCCGCCATCTCCGTATCCTCTCTCCTCTCCCCCTCAACTCCCCGTACTCCGGTAGCTCCGCAGTCCCGCCCGCCACACCAGCCCCGCCAGGGCACAGCACACCGCCGCCACCAGCGGCGAGGCGAAGTCCGCCCACGACGGCAGGCCCAGCGGGTTCTCCCGGCCCAGCACCCGCAGTGCGGGCACCCAGTTGACGAAGGCGATCGGCACGACGAACGTGACGCCCCGCACCAGGTCGGTGGCGAACAGCGTGGGCGGGTACTGCAGCAGCGTCGTACCGCCGTAGGTGAAGGCGTTCTGCACCTCGGCCGCGTCGTTGGCCTTGAACTGGAAGGCCGCGCCGGCCACGAACACCGCCCCGAAGATCGCCGCCCCGCTCACCAGCATCAGCGGAACGAGCAGCAGCCGTACGGGCGTCCAGTCGACATCCAGCCGCACCAGCGACCAGCCGAGCAGCAGCGCCCCCTGGGTGATCCGCCCCAGCCTGCGCAGGGCGAACCGGTCCGCCGCGACCTGCGCGAGGACCGGCGCGGGCCGGACGAGCAGGGTGTCGAGCGTGCCGTCGCGCACCCGGCGGCCCACCTTGTCCATGTTGCCGAGAAACAGGTCCGCCAGCCCGAACGAGGTGCTCGTCGTGCCGTAGAGGAAGGCCACTTCGGGCAGCGAGAAGCCGCCCAGCGTGCGCACGTGCGAGAACATGATGAGGATCGCGACGAAGTCGAGCGCGGTCGCCGCGAAGTTCCCGGCCGCCATCATCAGGAACGACGCCCGGTACGCCATCGTCGAGCGCACCCACATGGCGACGATCAGACCGTAGGCCCGCAGCCCCTGCGCGACACCGGAGAGTACGTCAGCCACCCTGCACCACCACCTTCCGCGTGGCCACCGCCTGCACCACACGCCCCAGCCCCAGCACCACCACCGCCCACCCCGCCTGGAACGCCAACGCCCGTATCAGCCCGGCCCCGTGGTGCCGGCCGAGCAGTACGTCCGCCGGCACCTGGAGCAGCGCCGACCACGGCAGCAGCCGTGCCACCTCGCCGAACGCGCCCGGGAAGACGCCCAGGGGCAGCAGCATCCCGGACAGGAAGGTCCCCAGCAGGCTGCTCAGCACCGTCAGCCCGGCCCCGTCCAGCAGCCAGAAGGCGGCCAGCCCCACCAGGTAGCGCATCCCGAAGCCCACCAGCAGGCCGAGCAGCACCGAGAGCAGGAAGGCCAGCCACGTCAGCGGGTCGGCGGGCAGGGTGAGTTCGAACGCCAGCGCCCCCACCGCCAGCGGCACCACCCCGCGGCCCAGCAGCTGGAAGCCCGCCCGGCCCAGGTCGTTGGCCAGCCACCACAACTGCAGGTCGGCCGGGCGGTAGAGGTCCACGGCCACGTCCCCGGAGCGGATCCGCTCCTGCAGCTCGTCCTCGAAACCCCCGCCCATCAACGCCGCGGCGGCCAGCAGCGCCTGACTGATCCACACGAACGCCAGCGCCTGCCCGAGCTCGTAACCGCCCAGGTGGGGACGGGCGTTCCACAGGGCGATATAGGTGTACGCGACGATGAAGCCGAAGACCGTGTTCGTGAAGACCCCGGCGGCGGTGGCGACCCGGTAGGTGGCGTACCGGCGGAATCCGCTGAACGCGACCGCCGCATAAAGCCGCATCCCCGGACCCCCTGCGTCGTTGAACTCATACCGGACGAAACGCAGGAGCCTAGTCGCACGCCCGGCCCCGGGGCCACGCAATTTTCACCCCGGGGAGTGGTCGGCCTGAACCGAACGGCCCTCACCACGCCGCCATCGGGGCGCTATGCCGCTGCGCCGGAACGCAGGATGCGACAGTGTTCGCCGTGGCCGCACAACCCCGGCGGCGGCCGAGGAGTCCCAGGAGACATGAGCGACGAGCACGCACACCGACGTCCCGGCGGTGGGACCGGCGCGCCGCCGCACGGCTGGGCGCCCCGCAGCGCCGCCCCCAACGCCCCGACCGCCCGCACCCGGCGCACCGGATGGCGGCGCCTGCTGCCCACCTGGCGCCTGATCCTCGGCGGCTTCCTGCTGGTCGTCCTGCTCATCGCGGGCGCCCTGATCGCGGGTTACATGCTCGTCGACATCCCGCCGGCCAACAAGGCCGCGGTCGCCGAGAGCAACGTCTTCCTCTACTCCGACGGCAGCCAGCTCGCCCGCGACGGCGAGGTCAACCGCGAGAGCGTGCCGCTGAGCAAGATCCCCAAGAATGTGCAGCACGCCGTACTGGCCGCCGAGGACCGGGACTTCTACTCGGAGTCGGCCGTCAACCCCGAGGCCATGGTGCGCGCCGCCTGGAACACCGTCACCGGCAAGGGCAAGCAGTCCGGTTCCACGATCACCCAGCAATACGTCAAGAACTATTACCTGGGCCAGGAACAGACCATCAGCCGCAAGGTGAAGGAATTCTTCATCGCCATCAAGCTGGACCGCGAGGAGTCCAAGAACGACATCCTGGAGGGCTACCTCAACACCAGCTACTTCGGCCGCAACGCCTATGGCATCCAGGCCGCTTCGCAGGCCTACTACAACAAGGATTCGGACAAGCTGAACACGGCGGAGGGCGCCTATCTGGCCACCCTCCTCAATGCGCCCAGCGCCTACGACGTGGGCGCCCACCCCGAGAACAAGCCGCGCGCCACGGCCCGCTGGAGCTACGTACTCGACGGCATGGTGAAGAAGAAGTGGCTCACCCCGGCCGAGCGGGCGGGCATGAAGTTCCCGGTGCCCGGCAAGTCCCGCCCGCGGCTGGGGATGTCGGGCCAGCGCGGCTATCTGGTGGAGGCCGTCAAGGACTACCTCACCACCAACAAGATCGTCGACGAGCAGACCCTGGCCGCCGGGGGCTACCGCATCACCACCACCATCGACCGCAAGAAACAGGACGCGTTCGTCACCGCCGTGCGCGAAGAGCTGATGAACCAGCTCGACGAGAACCGCAAGGTCGACACGTACGTGCGCGCCGGAGGCGCCTCCATCGACCCCAAGACCGGCCGTGTCGTGGCCCTTTACGGCGGCATCGACTACACCAAGCAGTACGTCAACAACGCCACGCGCCGCGACTACCAGGTGGGTTCCACCTTCAAGCCCTTCGTCTTCACCTCCGCCGTCGACAACGGCTCCACCACGCAGCAGGGCCGCTCGATCACCCCGAACACCGTCTACGACGGCACCAACAAGCGCCCGGTGCAGGGCCCCAACGGGCCCGTCGGCTACTCCCCTTCGAACGAGGACGACAAGTCCTACGGGCCGATCACCGTCACCCAGGCCACCGACTGGTCGGTCAACGCGGTGTACGCACAGATGGCGGAGGACGTCGGGCCGGGCAAGGTACGGGACACGGCCATCGCGCTCGGCCTCCCGGCCAAGACCCCCGACCTGAACGCGAACCCCTCCATCGCCCTCGGCCCCGCCACCGCCAGCGTCCTGGACATGACCCAGGCGTACGCGACCCTCGCCAACCACGGCAAGCACGGCCCGTACACGCTCGTCGACAAGGTCTCCAAGTCCGCCGAGGACATCACGCTGCCGGACCGCAGCGACACCCGGCGGGCCGTCTCGCGCGAGGCCGCCGACACCACGACGGCCATCCTGCAGAGCGTCGTCGAGAGCCCGACGGGCACCGGCAAGGCCGCCCAGGCCGCCGGGCGGCCTGCGGCCGGCAAGACGGGTACGGCGGAGGACGACAAGGCGGCCTGGTTCGCGGGCTACACGCCGGATCTGGCGACCGTGGTCGCCGTCATGGGCCAGGACCCCGACACCGCCGACCAGAAGCCGCTGTACGGGGCGACCGGGATGAACCGCATCAACGGCGGCGGCTACCCCGCGCAGATCTGGGCGTCGTACACCGGCACCGCGCTGGAGGGGACTCCGGCCACGGACTTCAACCTGACGCTGGAGAGCGGGGCGGGGAAGCCGACGCTGGAACCGACGGCGTCGCCGTCGTCCGCGCCGCCGTCGTCGGCACCGCCGTCGTCCCTGCCGCCGACCGCCCCGACGGGCCGCCCGACGATCCCCGGCCCGCCGACGGGCCCGCCCACCGGCCCGCCCCCCTTCACCCCGCCGGGCCCCCCGACCCCACCGGGCTTCCCGCCCTTCGGCGGCCCGAACGAGGGCAGGGGGGAGGGCCACGGCCGGGAACGTGACCTGCTGGGGTACGAGTACTGAGGCCTGTCCCCGTGCCCGAAGGGGCGCGGGGAACTGCGCGACAAGCCACAGCGCACCCGCACCGGAAGGTCAGTGCCCCGACGTCGCCTTCAAGCCGACAACGGCCACCAACAGCAGGCCAATGAAAACGCATCGCGCGAGCGAAACCGGCTCACCCAATACCGCCATGCCGAGCGCAGCGGCCCCGGCTGCGCCGATGCCGACCCAGACGCCGTAGGCCGTGCCGATGGGGAGGGATCGGGCCGCCTGCGCCAGCAACAGCATGCTGGCCGCGATACCGGCCACGGTGAAGACGCTCGGCCACAGCCGCGTGAAGCCTTCGGTGTACTTCATTCCGATCGACCAGCCGACCTCGAGCAGGCCGGCGACGACAAGCAGGACCCATGCCATGACGTGGCACCTCCGATGGAAAACGGTTTCCAGGGGTGCGTCGTCTTGTCCTGACCCGGTACGGCGCGTCTCGTCGGGTTGCCGTCCAGGGTACAGGCGACTACAGGTACAGGCCCGTGGAGTCCTCCGAGCCCTCCAGCCGCTCCGCGGCCACCGCGTGCAGATCGCGCTCGCGCATCAGAACGTAGGCGATGCCGCGCACCTCGACCTCGGCGCGGTCCTCCGGGTCGTAGAGCACCCGGTCGCCCGGCTCAACCGTGCGCACGCTCTGGCCGACCGCGACGACCTCGGCCCAGGCCAGGCGGCGGCCCACCGCCGCCGTCGCCGGAATGACGATGCCGCCGGTGGACCGGCGCTCGCCCTCGGGGATGTCCGTCCTGACCAGAACGCGGTCGTGGAGCATCCGGATGGGCAGCTTGTCGTGGGTGGTATTCGTCCTCACCCCAAGACCGTACCTGTCCGCGCGGGGTGCGAAGGCCTCAGGCCCGGGATCCCGCCCGGAACCCGGCCCGGAACCGGGGCTTCAGTCCTTGTGGCGCCGCGAGGACACCGCCAGCAGGCCCACGACGCCCACGGCCAGCATCGCCGCCGGAACGATCCGCTCCAGCCGGGGCACGCCCTCCTCCGTGACGAACCGCGAGCGCACCTCGGAGACCAGACGGTTCGCCGCCACGTACGCGCGGCCCGCGGTCTGGTCCACCTTGGAGGCGACCTTGGCCCTGGCGTCCCCGATGATCGTGCTCGGGTGCACCCGCACCCCGATCTCGTCGAGCGTCACGGCGAGCTCCTCCCGCCTGCGGGCGATGTCCGCCTCGATCTGCGCAGGGGTCCTGGCGTCCGGCACCGGGCTGCCTCCGTCTCCGTCATGAAGAGTGATGAATGCTGATGACCAGTCTGTCAGCTTCCCCGGCCCCGTGCCCCGCGGCACCCCCGATCGGCGGGCTGGCTAGTCTCGGGACCGTCAGCCCCCGCACACTCCCAGGAGAGCCAGCCATGAGCGAGCGACTTCAGCCCGGCGACACCGCCCCGGCCTTCACCCTGCCCGACGCGGACGGCCGGGAGGTCTCGCTCGCCGACCACAAGGGCCGCAAGGTCATCGTCTACTTCTACCCCGCCGCCCTCACCCCCGGCTGCACCAAGCAGGCCTGCGACTTCACCGACAACCTGGAGTTCCTGGCCGGCCACGGCTACGACGTCATCGGCGTCTCGCCCGACAAGCCGGAGAAGCTCGCGAAGTTCCGCGAGAAGGAGGAGCTGAAGGTCACGCTGGTCGGCGACCCGGAGAAGAAGGTCCTGGAGGCGTACGGCGCCTTCGGCGAGAAGAAGCTGTACGGCAAGACGGTCACCGGGGTCATCCGCTCGACCGTGATCGTCGACGAGGAGGGCAAGGTCGAGCGCGCCCTCTACAACGTCAAGGCCACCGGCCACGTCGCCAAGATCATCAAGGACCTGGGGCTGTAAACCCTCAAGCCCCCGCGCTGCTGCCCGCGCCCCGGAGGACCGGGCGGTCCTCCTCCGGCACGTCCTCGGCCTCCGGCAGGTCGAGGACGGCCAGCGCGCCCCCGCCCTCGGCCGCGCCGAACGTCAGCCGGGCCCCCAGCACCGCCGCCTGGCCCACCGCGATCGTCAGCCCCAGGCCGTGGCCCGTGCCGCGCTCGGGCGCCGCCGTGCGGAAGCGGCGCGGCCCCCGGTCGACCAGGCCCGGCGGAAAGCCGTCGCCGTGGTCGCGCACCGTGATCCGGGTGCCCTGCACCGTCACCTCGATCGGCGGACGGCCGTGCTTGGCCGCGTTGGCCAGGATGTTGACCAGGATCCGCTCCACCCGGCGGGCGTCCGTCGCCACGATCCGGCCCTCGCCGACCGCATCGACGGCCACGTCGGACACCCCGCGCTGACCCTGCGCCCGCTTGACGATCCCGCGCACCAGCGACGGCAGCTCCACCGCGTCCAGCTGGGCGCTCTCCGCCCCGGCGTCCAGCCGGGAGACCTCCAGCAGGTCCTCCACCAGCGCCCGCATCGTCTGCGCGCGCTCGCGCACCATCTCCACCGCCCGCGGGTGCGGCAGCAGTTCGGCCGAGGCCACCAGCCCCGCCACCGGGGTGCGCAGCTCGTGCGCCACGTCCGCGGTGAACCCGCGCTCGGCCTCCACCCGCGCCGCCAGGGACGTCGCCATGTGGTGCACCGAGCGCCCCAGTTCCGCGACCTCGTCCCGGCCGCCGGTCAGCAGCGCGTCCGCGTCCTGCGACTCGCCCGCCGCGATCCGCCGCGCCGCGGCGGCGCTCAGCCGCAGCCGGCGCGAGAGGCTCTGCGCCACGAACAGCGCGACCACGGCCATCAGCGCCACCGTCACCGCACCGGCCACGATCAGGGTCTGGTCCAGCGACCGCTGCAGCGGGTCCCGGGCCGGGTACGAGGCCGAGACCGACAGCAGCTTGCCGTCGCCGACACCCGTCGCCGCCCACACCCGCGGGTCGCCGCCGCCGCTGATGTACGTCTTCGGCTTGCCCCGGGCCACCGCCTGCGCGAGCGGCGCCGGCACCCGCGAGTCGTCCAACTGCGCGCCGAGCACCAGCGTTCCGTCCCGCTGATAGACCTGCAGCGCCGAACTCAGCAGCCCGTCCTGGTACTCCCGGGCCTGCTTGTCGCGCTCCAGCCCGGAGATGTGGTGCACCGCGACACCCAGCACCACGACGGCCAGCGCGGTGACGAAGGAGATCGCCAGTGCGATCCGTCCACGAATACCCATCACGCGATCGTGAACACCTTGTGCGCCTCGCCGGTCGGGGTGGCGCCCGTGTACGTGACCTCGAGCGCGGTGAACGCCATCGTCCCGTCCACCCGCTTGGGCCCGGTCAGCCGCAGCCGCGCCGGGAACGACGTCCGCGCAGCCCCGCCCGCCCCGCTCGACACCTGCACCACACCGTTGCCGGTCGCCTCGCCCGTTCCGTACTCGTCCCAGGTGATGCCGCTGGCGACCTGGCCGGAGCTCGCACAGTCCAAGGTGATGATCTTCGGCTCCAGCACCGGTGTCCCGCCGCCGCAGTCCCGCACTCCCGGCAGCTCACCGGCGGCCGACTCGTCGACCTCCACCTGCACCTCCTGCGTGCTGAACGCCCGCTGCGCCGCGGCCGTGCGGGGCGCTTCGCCCATCACACTCCCGCGATCGGTGGCACACGCCAGCCACACCCCGCCGGCCCCGAGCACGACCACGCCCAGAACGAGCGCCAGCACGCTGCGCGTACTGGCCCAACGGCGCGCGGCACGGTCGGTCATCGGCTCTCTTCCTCGCGTACGGGCGGGCGTTCGTCCCACGGGCTGTCCCCGTTCCTGCTCTGAGGGACGGAGAAATGAGGGCGTGCGTTCCCTTCGCACATATCAGGTTCCTGTGAATCGGCGGGGATCCGAGGGCGTAACCGATCGGGAGTTCGGTCGTTGGTGTGTGCGAGGGGAACGGGGGATCATGCCGGTCAGGTACACGCACGAATTGCTCGCCGAAGCAGCACGCGCCACGACGTCGTACGACGAGGCAGTGCGCTGGTGCGGTGGCAGACCCACACCGGGCAGTCGGGCCTACATCCGCAAGCGGATGACGGCGTCGGGGATCGACACGTCGCACTTCACGACGGCCCGGGTTCGCCACACCGAGAACACCCTTCGTGAAGCGGTCGCGATGTCGGGCAGCGTGGCTGAGGTCGTCCGCCGCCTCGGCATCAGTCCGGTGGGCGGTAATCAGGCGCACATCGGACGGCGGATCGCCGCCCTGGGCATCGACACCTCGCACTTCCCGGCCGCACGACGGGCCCCACGGGCGAAGGTGCCCATCGAGAACCGGCTCGTCCTGGGGGCGCCGTCCGACGGCCGCGTCCCCGGCGAGCGGCTGCGCAGGGCACTGGTGCGGGCGGGCGTCCCGGAGCGGTGTGCCGTATGCGGCACCGGTGCGGTGTGGAACGGCAAGCCCTTGCGCCTGGAGGTCGACCACGTCAACGGCAGGTGGTGGGACAACCGCCCGGCCAATCTCCGGCTGCTCTGCCCCAACTGCCACTCGATCACGGACACATACCGCGGCCGCAAGCGCCGGACGGCAGCATGACCAGGCCGCCGTACACGCGCGAGCTCCTGCACCGGACGGCTACCGTCTCGACGAGCCTCGTCGACATGATGCGCAGGCTGGGCGTCCCCCTGAGCAGTGGGCCGCGCAGGTACCTCTGCAGCCGCCTGGAGCACTACGGCATCGCCACGGAACACTTCGCGGACGAGCCCCTGCCCGTACGCGAGCGGCGCTCGTACTCCCGAGAGGCCCTGGCACAAGCCGCAGCCCGCAGTCACAGCGTCCGGCAGATGCTCGAGTACCTCGGCGTTCCTCCCTACGACAGCGCGTACAGCCATCTGTGGAAGCGGCTGGAGGCATTCGGGATCGACACCTCCCACTTCGGGACCAGACGCGGCACCGGGCAAGGAGTGCCGATCCCGCGCGAGCAACTGGAAGCAGCCGTCGGCGGGTCGCACAGCCTGGCAGGGGTACTGCGCGCTCTGGGGCTACCGGACGGCGGCGCAGCCCGCACCGCGGTCCAGCGGAGTCTCGCAGCGCACGGGATCTCCACAGCCCATTTCACCGGCCGGGGTCATCAGCGCGGACGGCCCTCTCCCCGGCGTCGGTCCGCGGCCGACATCCTCCGGCTGCTGGAACCGGGCTCGCCCCGCACGAAGACAACTCTGCTGCGTAGGGCGCTGGATGAGAGCGGCATGGTTCACGTCTGTGGCGCATGCGGCCTCGGCGACAGCTGGCAGGGCAGGCGGCTCGTGCTGGAGATAGATCACGTCAACGGCGACCGGCTCGACAACAGGATCGGGAACCTGCGCTACCTGTGCCCGTCCTGCCATAGCCAGACCCTGACCTTTTCCCGCTGTTCCGGTGCCAAGAGGCCCTGGCCGGCGAGCCCGTGATGCGCAGTACAGTAAGCACGTTGGGCCCGTACCCCAGCAGGCTAGAGGGCGCCGGTTTAGGTCCGGTGTGTCGTGGGTTCGAGTCCCACCGGGCTCACAGCAATGGCGTGGCACTCTCCGAGTGCCACGCCATCCGCATACTCAGCCCAACAACTCCCGCACCACCGGCACCAGCCCCCGGAAGGCCTCGCCACGGTGGCTGATCGCGTTCTTCTCGTCCGGCGTCAACTCGGCGCAGGTGCGCGTCTCCCCGAGGGGCTGGAGGATCGGGTCGTAGCCGAAGCCGCCCGAGCCGGACGGGGTGTGGCGGAGGGTGCCGCGGAGGCGGCCCTCGACGACGCGTTCGGTGCCGTCGGGGAGGGCCAGGGCGGCTGCACAGGCGAAGTGGGCGCCGCGGTGGCCGTCGGCGATGTCGGCGAGCTGGGCCAGCAGGAGGTCCAGGTTGGCCTTGTCGTCGCCATGGCGGCCCGCCCAGCGGGCGGAGAAGATGCCGGGGGCGCCGTTCAGGACGTCGACGCAGAGGCCGGAGTCGTCGGCGACCGCGGGGAGGCCGGTGGCCCGGGCCAGGGCGTGGGCCTTGAGGAGGGCGTTCTCGGCGAAGGTGACGCCGGTCTCCTTGACGTCGGGCACCTCGGGATAGGCGTCGGCGCCGACGAGTTCGACGTCGAGGCCGGCCCCGGCGAGGATCGCGCGGAGCTCGGTGACCTTGTTGGCGTTGCGGGTGGCCAGGATCAGGCGCTGCACGGTTCTTGCTTCTCCCGGGTCTCAGAGGGTGCGGGCGAGGGCCTCGCGCTGGGCCTTGTCCAGTTCGGCGCAGCCGGTGACGGCCAGGTCGAGGAGGGCGTTCAGCTCCGTGCGGTCGAAGGGCTGGGCCTCGGCGGTGCCCTGGACCTCGACGAAGCGGCCGTCGCCGGTGCAGACGACGTTCATGTCGGTCTCGGCGCGCACGTCCTCCTCGTAGCAGAGGTCGAGGAGCGGGACGCCGTCGACGATGCCGACGCTGACGGCGGAGACGGTGCCGGTCAGGGGCTGCCGGCCGTGCTTGACGAGCTTCTTCTGCTGGGCCCAGGCGACGGCGTCGGCCAAGGCCACGTAGGCGCCGGTGATGGCGGCGGTGCGGGTGCCGCCGTCGGCCTGGAGGACGTCGCAGTCGAGGACGATGGTGTTCTCGCCGAGGGCCTTGTAGTCGATGACGGCGCGCAGCGAGCGGCCGATGAGGCGGGAGATCTCGTGGGTGCGGCCGCCGATCTTGCCGCGGACGGACTCGCGGTCGCCGCGGGTGTTGGTGGAGCGGGGCAGCATCGAGTACTCGGCGGTGACCCATCCTTCGCCGCTGCCCTTGCGCCAGCGCGGGACGCCCTCGGTGACGGAGGCGGTGCAGAACACCTTGGTGTCGCCGAAGGAGACGAGGACGGAGCCCTCGGCGTGCTTGCTCCAACCGCGCTGGATGGTCACGGGGCGGAGCTGGTCGGGGGTGCGGCCGTCGATGCGAGACATGGTGACGAGCCTATCCGCAACACGAAGGGCCCCGTTCCGGTCCGTTCCGGTGCGGGGCCCTGCGCGGAGGAGCTCAGTGGCTCACATCATGTCTTCGATCTCGGCGGCGATGGGGTCCGCGTCGGTGCCGATGACGACCTGGATGGCGGTGCCCATCTTGACGACACCGTGGGCACCGGCGGCCTTGAGGGCGGCCTCGTCGACGAGGGAGGCGTCGGCGACCTCGGTGCGGAGGCGGGTGATGCAGCCCTCGACCTCTTCGATGTTGTCGATCCCGCCGAGACCGGCGACGATCTTCTCAGCCTTGCTGGCCATGTGCACTCCTGGTTGTCTCGGCCGGAACCGGACGGTATCGCCGGTCGGCTTTCACACGGTAACCCACGTTCAGCCCAACTATGCGGGCGTTCGTCCGCCATCTGACGAAAGATGGCCACCACCCGGCAGTGCGTTCCGGGAGGCCGTCGCGCACGTGCCCGCCGAGTGGTCTACACCAGTATGCCAGCCGGGAGGACGCGGATGACCTCGGAAGCAGCGGCGGCCCCCCGGCCGGCCAGGAAGCACCTGCACTCCCTCTTCCAGGGCCTGCAGAAGATGGGCCGGAGCCTGCAACTGCCCATCGCCGTACTGCCGGCCGCCGGCATCCTCAACCGGCTCGGCCAGCCGGACGTCTTCGGCAAGGACGGCCTGGGCTGGACGGACGTCGCCAAGGTGATGGCGGGCGCGGGCGGGGCGCTGCTGGACTCCTCGCTGGGGCTGCCGCTGCTGTTCGCGGTGGGTGTGGCGATCGGCATGGCGAAGAAGGCGGACGGCTCGACGGCCCTGGCGGCGGTGGCGGGCTTCCTCGTCTACTACGCGGTGCTGCACCAGTTCCCGCAGAACTGCCCGGGCGGTCACCGCTTCACGGGGCTGGGGCTGCTCGGCGGGGTGTGCATCGCCCCGGACGGCACGGCGGGCGCAGCCGCGTACCAGAACCCGGGTGTCTTCGGCGGCATCGTGATGGGCTACATGACGGCCAAGCTCTGGGAGCGCTACCACCGGGTGCGGCTGGTGGACTGGCTGGGCTTCTTCAACGGGCGCCGGCTGGTGCCGATCATCATGGCCTTCGTGGCGATCGTCTTCGCGGCGCTGTGCCTGTGGATCTGGCCGCCGGTGGGGCGCGGCCTGACGAGCTTCAGCAAGTGGCTGGTGGATCTGAGCTCCCTCGGTTCCGGCATCTTCGGCGTGGCCAACCGCGCCCTGCTGGTGATCGGTCTGCACCAGTTCCTGAACGTCTTCGTGTGGTTCCAGTTCGGCGACTACACCAAGCCGGACGGCACGGTGGTGCACGGCGACATCAACCGTTTCCTGGCGGGCGACCCGCACGCGGGCCAGTTCACCTCGGGGTTCTTCCCGATCATGATGTTCGCGCTGCCGGCGGCGGCCCTGGCGATCGCGCACTGCGCCAGGCCGGCCCACCGCAAGGCGGTGAGCGGCATGATGCTCTCGGTGGGCCTGACCTCGCTCGTCACGGGCATCACCGAGCCCATCGAGTACTCCTTCCTCTTCATCGCCCCGCTGTTGTACGTGGCGCACGCCCTGCTCACGGGCGTCTCGATGGCGGTCACCTGGGAGCTGGGCGTGCACGACGGCTTCAGCTTCTCGGCGGGCCTGATCGACTACGTGATCAACTGGAGCCTGGCGACCCGGCCTTGGCTGATCATTCCGATCGGCCTGTGCTTCGCGGTCGTCTACTACGCACTCTTCCGGTTCGCCATCACCCGGTTCGACATCCCGACGCCGGGACGGGAGCCGGAGGACGAGGTCGCGGAGAGCTTCGAGGACGCGGCGGTGAAGCCGTAAGTTCAACGCGGCGTAAGAACGTCGTAACGCTGCGCCGCTCTTGATCAACTAGATTTGGGGGTGGTGCGCATGTGGTCCAGGCCACCTGGAAGCATGGATTCCTTTATGCCCGCTTCACGTGCTACAACAGGTCTAAACCACTGAGTGGTGTAGACCATAAGCGGGCCGTCCCCTTCCCCCGAGCGCCCGCCTCACTTGGAGGAATCCGATGAGCAGGCCCAGGTCGAAGGCGACCAGGAAGCCCTCCGGGCAGCAGAAGAAGCGGCCGGTCCCGGCCCAGAAGAAGTCCGGCGGCGCCGCGGCGGCCCAGCAGGCCGAAACCGCGAAGGCGTCGGCGAGCACCGCGACCGCGGTTGCCGAGAAGCCCGCCGAGAAGCCCGCCAAGGCCGAGAAGAAGGCCACTCCCGCCAAGAAGCCGTGGTCCGGCGTGCTGCAGGGCCTGCAGAAGATCGGCCGCAGCCTGCAGCTGCCCATCGCCGTGCTGCCCGCCGCCGGCATCCTGCTGCGCCTCGGCCAGAAGGACGTCTTCGGCAAGGAGGGCCTCCACTGGGACAAGGTCGCCGACGTCTTCTCCACCGCCGGTGGCGCGATCTTCGACAACCTGCCGATGCTCTTCTGCATCGGTGTCGCGATCGGCTTCGCCAAGAAGGCCGACGGCTCCACCGCGCTGGCCGCCCTCGTCGGCTTCCTCGTCTACAGCAACGTGCTGAAGGCGTTCCCGGTCCACGAGGCCTTCGTGAAGAACGGCGAGTACACAGCCGCCGTCTACAACAACCCCGGTGTCCTCGGCGGCATCATCATGGGTCTGCTCGCCGCCGTGCTGTGGCAGCGATACCACCGCACCCGACTGGTGGACTGGCTCGGCTTCTTCAACGGCCGCCGCCTGGTGCCGATCATCATGGCCTTCGTCGGCACCCTCGTGGGCGTCTTCTTCGGCCTGGTCTGGGAGCCGATCGGCAACGCCATCAGCGACTTCGGCACGTGGATGACGGGCCTGGGTGCCATCGGCGCCGGTCTGTTCGGTCTGGTCAACCGCGGTCTGATCCCGATCGGCATGCACCAGTTCGTCAACACCGTCTCCTGGTTCCAGCTCGGTGACTTCACCGACGCCACGGGCAAGGTCGTCCACGGTGACATCAACCGGTTCTTCGCCGGCGACCCGAGCGCCGGACAGTTCATGTCGGGCTTCTTCCCGATCATGATGTTCGGCCTGCCGGCCGCCGCGCTCGCCATCGCGCACTCCGCCCGCCCCGAGCGCCGCAAGGCCGTCCTGGGCATGATGGTCTCGCTCGCGCTGACCTCGTTCGTCACCGGCATCACCGAGCCGATCGAGTTCGCGTTCATGTTCATCGCGCCGCTGCTGTACGCGGTGCACGCGGTGCTGACCGCCGTCTCCATGGCCGTCACCTGGGCGCTGGGCGTGCACGCCGGCTTCACCTTCTCCGCCGGCTTCATCGACTACGCGCTGAACTGGAACCTGGCCACCAAGCCGTGGATGATCATCCCGATCGGCCTGGTCTTCGCGGCGATCTACTACGTGGTGTTCCGCTTCGCGATCACCAAGTTCAACCTCCCCACCCCGGGCCGCGAGCCCGAGGAGGAGATCGAGGACCTCACCAAGGCGTAAGCCCTGTCGGCGACTCAGAAGGGCCCCGGAACCGTTGGCGGTTCCGGGGCCCTTCCCCATGTCCGGCGGATCTTCGCGCCCTGTAAGGGGCGCGGGGAACTGCGCGACCAGCCACGATGCGCCCGCAGATGACGTGTTGCCCCCGGGGCGGTGCGTCGGCTGCGGGCCGGCTGTGGCTGATCGCGCAGTTCCCCGCGCCCCTGACGGGGCGCACCCGACGGGGTGCGTCCTAGACCTCGTACACCGCACCCGCCTGTGCCAGTTCCGCCGGCCCGTCGTAGACGGACCTGGCGTCGCGCAGGTTCGTCAACGGGTCGGTCCACGGCGGGATGTGGGTGAGGACCAGGCGGCCGACGCCCGCGCGGGCCGCGCACTCGCCGGCCTCCCGGCCGTTGAGGTGGAGGTCGGGGATGTCCTCCTTGCCGTGCGTGAAGGAGGCCTCGCACAGCAGCAGGTCGGCGCCTGCGGAGAGTTCGTCCAGGGCGGCGCAGGGGCCGGTGTCGCCGGAGTAGACCAGGGACGCCCCGTTGTGCTCGACGCGGAAGGCGTAGGCCTCGACGGGGTGGCGGACCAGGGCCGTACGGACCGTCAGGGGGCCCAGGGCGAAGGTGCCGGGGCGCAGGGTGCGGAAGTCGAAGACCTCGCTCATGCAGGCCTCGTCGGGCACGTCGCCGTAGGCCGTGACCAGCCGCTGCTCGGTGCCCTGCGGGCCGTGGACGGGGATCGGCCTGGCGCGGCCGCCGTCGTGGCGGTAGTAGCGGGCGACGAAGTAGCCGCACATGTCGATGCAGTGGTCGGGGTGGAGGTGCGACAGAAGCACGGCGTCGAGGTCGTAGAGACCGGTGTGGCGCTGGAGCTCCCCGAGGGCGCCGTTGCCCATGTCGAGCAGCAGCCGGTAGCCGTCGGCCTCCACGAGATAGCTCGAACAGGCCGATTCCGTGGACGGGAACGACCCCGAGCATCCGACGACGGTGAGCTTCATGCGGGCCTGAACCTCCGTGGGCCGGTGACGGGGGGCCATGCGGTGCAGTCGAGCCTAGGACGGGAGCGGTGCAACCGCTCCTCGGCGGCGGGGTGGTGTGGCTGGAATCACCAGGACGGCCGTCCGGCACGGCGCCCGGTGCACCGAAGGCCCCGCCCGCGCTACAGGGGGGAGCGCGGGCGGGGCCACGGGAGCGGAGAAGGCTGCGGCTACAGGGGCTTGTGCTGCTCGGCGCGGTCCAGCGTGTCCATGAAGCGCTGGAAGCGCTCGGCCGACTCCTTGCTGCCGGCCGTCACCGTGAACACCTCGGGCGACATGAAGGCCGCGAGGCGTTCACGCGTCTCAGGGGCGAGCGCATCCCACGCTGCCCGGTCCAGCCGTGACTGCGCCGCAGTTTCCGCACTGCCAGTTTCCATTGTTGAGTTGCCTCGTGTCCGAAGATCCACATGCGGGACAGGTCATGTGCGTCTCCTACGTGATGATGTCAGCCGCCTGCCAACATCGGTAGTAGCAGTTCACCCGTGCACAGTTCTGTTTTTTACCGACCGGAGCGGACACCGGGACAGGCCCTAGGCCCAGAGCTGGCCGTGCAGCGCGGCCACCGCCTCCTCGGTCGTCGCGGCCGTGTAGACCCCGGTGGAGAGGTACTTCCAGCCGCCGTCGGCCACGACGAAGGCGATGTCCGCCCGTTCCCCGGCCCGGACCGCCTTGCGCGCGACGCCGAGGGCCGCGTGCAGCACGGCGCCGGTCGAGACGCCCGCGAAGATGCCTTCCTCGGCGAGGAGTTCGCGGGTGCGGCGCACCGCGTCCTCGGAGCCGACGGAGAAGCGCGTGGTGAGCACGGAGGCGTCGTAGAGCTCGGGGACGAAGCCCTCGTCGAGGTTGCGCAGCCCGTAGACCAGGTCGTCGTAGCGCGGTTCGGCGGCGACGATCTGCACGCCGGGGACGTGCTCGCGCAGGTAGCGGCCGACGCCCATGAGGGTGCCGGTGGTGCCGAGTCCGGCGACGAAGTGGGTGATCTCCGGGAGGTCGGCGAGGATCTCCGGGCCCGTGCCGGCGTAGTGGGCACCGGCGTTGTCGGGGTTGCCGTACTGGTAGAGCATCACCCAGTCCGGGTGCTGCGCGGCGAGCTCCTTGGCCACGCGCACGGCCGTGTTGGAGCCCCCGGCGGCGGGCGAGGGGATGATCTCCGCGCCCCACATGGCGAGCAGCTGGCGCCGCTCCTCGCTGGTGTTCTCGGGCATCACGCACACCATGCGGTAGCCCTTGAGCCTGGCGGCCATGGCGAGGGAGATGCCGGTGTTGCCGGAGGTGGGCTCGAGGATGGTGCAGCCGGGGGTCAGCCGGCCGGCCTTCTCGGCCTGCTCGATCATGTGCAGCGCGGGCCGGTCCTTGACGGAGCCGGTGGGGTTGCGGTCCTCCAGCTTGGCCCAGATCCGCACGGATGCCGAGGGGGACAGCCGGGGCAGGCCGACGAGCGGGGTGTTGCCGACGGCCGCCAGGGGGCTCTCGTAGCGCATGGGGCGCCGCTCAGACCATTCCGCCGGCGACCGCCGGGAGGATGGTGACGCTGTCGCCGTCGCCGAGCGGGGTGGCGAGGCCCTCCAGGAAGCGGACGTCCTCGTCGTTGAGGTAGACGTTGACGAAGCGGCGCAGTGCGCCCTTCTCGTCGACCAGGCGCTCACGGATGCCCGCGTGGCGGCTGTCGAGGTCCTTGAACAGCTCGTCGAGCGTGGCGCCGCCGCCCTCGACGGCCTTGGCGCCGTCGGTGTACGTGCGGAGAATGGTCGGGATACGGACCTCGATGGCCATGGTGTGCTCCTGTCGGAGTGCAGTGCAGTGCGGGATGGGGCACGTGGGGCGATCGTATCGACACCCTGTGCGTCCGCCGGAAGCATGTACCGGCATCCGGACACAACGGTCTTACTGCGTGGTCACATTCCCGTACGCGGCGACGATCTCGACGTCCTCCTCGGTGACTTCGCCGTCCACGATGCGGAACGAGCGGAACTGGAAGGGGCCGGAGCCGTCGGTGTCCGCGGTGGAGACGAGGACGTAGTGCGCGCCGGGCTCGTTGGCGTAGGAGATGTCGGTGCGGGACGGGTGGGCCTCGGTGGCCGTGTGGGAGTGGTAGATGATCACCGGCTCCTCGTCGCGGTCGTCCATCTCCCGGTACAGCTTGAGGAGATCGCCCGAGTCGAACTCGTAGAAGGTGGGCGAGCGGGCCGCGTTGAGCATCGGGACGAACCGCTCGGGCCGGCCGCTGCCGACGGGGCCGGCGACCACGCCGCACGCCTCGTCGGGGTGGTCGGCGCGGGCGTGGGCGACGATCCGGTCGTGGAGGTCCTGGGTGATGGTCAGCATGCGGCCAAGAATAGGCAGGGGGCCCGCCGGTACGGCGGGCCCCCTGCAGGAGCGAGAGGCTGCGGATCAGGCGGCCGCCTCGACCTCCGGGACGGGGGTCGGGTGCGGCTTGCGGGCGAAGGCCTCGGGGTTGCGCTTCTTGAGCACCACGTACGAGACCCACATGATCGCGGCCCAGACCGGGGCGCAGTACAGCGAGATCCGGGCGTCCTTGTCGATGCCCATCAGCACGAACACCATGCCGATGAAGAGCAGGCCGAAGAGGCTGGTCCACGGGGCACCCGGGGCCTTGAACTCCGACTGCGGCACGACGCCGGCGTCGGCCAGCTTCCGGTAGCGCAGGTGGGACGCGAGGATCATGACCCAGGCCCACAGGCCGGAGATGGTGGCAAAGGAGACGACGTAGTCGAACGCCTGGCCGGGCCACTGGTAGTTGATCCACACGCCGACCAGCATCAGCGCGGCCGAGATGGTGGTCCCGCGCAGCGGCAGGCCCTTCTTGCTCAACTGGCCGAAGAACTTCGGGCCCTGGCCGTTGAGCGAGAGGTCCCGCAGCATGCGGCCGGTGGAGTACATGCCGGAGTTGCAGGACGACAGCGCCGCGGTGAGCACCACGAAGTTGACGATGCCGGCACCCGCCGGGAGACCGATCATCTGGAACGCCTCGACGAACGGGCTGACGCCCGGCTTGAAGACGGTCCAGCTGACGACGGACAGGATGATCAGGAGCGCACCGAGGTAGAAGAGCGCGATGCGCCAGGGCACGGTGTTGATGGCCTGGGGCAGGGTCTTCTTCGGGTCCTTGGCCTCGCCGGCGGTGACACCGACCAGCTCGACGGCCATGAACGCGAACATCACCAGGTGCAGGGTCATCAGCGTGCCGCCGATGCCGTGCGGGAAGAATCCGCCGTCGGCCCACAGGTGGCTGACGGAGGCCGTCTTGCCGGCGTTGGAGAAGCCCAGGGTGAGGACGCCGATGCCGATCAGGATCATGCCCATGATGGCGGTGACCTTGACCATGGAGAACCAGAACTCCAGCTCACCGAAGAGCTTCACGGAGATCAGGTTGGCGAAGTAGAGGACGACGGTGAAGCCGAGGGCCGAGACCCATTGGGGAATGGACTTGTCCCAGTACTGGACATAGGTGGCCGCGGCGGTGACCTCGGTCATGCCGGTGACGACCCAGAACAGCCAGTACGTCCAGCCCGTCACATAGCCCCAGAAGGGACCGAGGAATTCGCGGGCGTACTCCGAGAAGGAGCCCGACACGGGGCGGTACATGAGCAGCTCGCCGAGCGCTCGCATGATGAAGAAGATGACGAGGCCGGCAATGGCATAACCCAGGATCAGGCTCGGACCGGCCTTGGATATGGCCTTGCCCGCTCCGAGGAACAATCCCGTGCCGATGGCGCCACCAATGGCGATCATCTGGATCTGCCGGTTGCCCAGCCCCCGCTGGTAACCCTCGGAAGCTTCCGTTCCGCTTCCGTTCTCGTCCCGCACTGCGGTAGGGGACGCGACCTGCTCAGAGGTCATGGTGGTGCGCCTTTCGCTCCATACCGATCCGGTTGCTCCGGATCGGGTTCCGATCCCCCCGGATGGAGTCCTGCGAGTACCGACGGTCGGTCGGCCAGCGCTCCCGCCGTGACATGGGTGGCGTCACGGAGGCAGGTCGGCAAGATGTATCACGATGTAACAAGGAGATCAGTGGGGCCGGTATGGCGCACGCCACACAAAAAGCAGGACAAAGGTCACAGCCGCCGGCAAAAGCCGTCGCGACGGTGATTCGATCGTTATCCGGTTTTGAGCGTTCGCTGAGCGAACACCGCCGCTGCGGCCCGGTCGGCTCAGTGGGTCAGCGACTCGACGAGTGTTTCCTGCAGCCCTCCGAGCCACAGATAGGCCATCACCATCGGCTTGCGCGGATCCTCGTCCGGCAGCCCGAGCAGGGCCTCGCCGTCGTCCTCGTCGGTGACCTCCAGCCGGGTCCCGATCGTCAGGCGGAGATCGTTGAGCGCGCACAGCCACCGCGTGCAGTCCTCCGGCGACAGGCGCAGCACCGCGCCGCGGTCGCCGGCCACGGTCAGCCCGTCGAGGGAGCGCACCATCGCGAGGGCGTCGTCGCGCTTGCGGGCGCGCAGGTCGTTCTCGGTGTAGCGGCGGAACTCGGACGCGTACGCGCGCTCCTGCCGATCCTGGTCGGCGCCGGGCGTGCCGTAGGCGTCGGGGAAGAGCCGGGCGAGCGCGGGGTCGGACGGCGGCTCGCTCGGGCCCTCGGCGAAGAGCCGGGCCAGCGGGTCGGCGGCGTCCGGGCCCTCGGTCTCCCCCGGTCCGATCAGTTCCAGCAGTTGGACGGCCAGGCTGCGCAGGATGGAGATCTCGACCTCGTCCAGGGCCACGGCGGCCCCGCCGCCGGGCAGCGGCTCGAAGTGCCCCGCCATCAACGGTCCTGCGACAGCGTCGCCCAGAGCCCGTAGCCGTGCATCGCCTGCACGTCGCGCTCCATCTCCTCACGGCTCCCGCTGGAGACCGCGGCACGGCCCTTGTGGTGGACGTCGAGCATCAGATTGCGGGCCTTGTCCTTGGAGTAGCCGAAGTAGGCCTGGAAGACATACGTCACATAACTCATGAGGTTGACGGGGTCGTTGTGGACCAGGGTCACCCAGGGGACGTCTGGTTCGGTCACCGCGAAGGGGGACTCGCCCGTCTCGGGCCGTTCGATCTCGACCGGTGCAACACTCACGGTTCCCATGCTGCCACTCGCGGGCGGCCGATGCACAAAGGGGTCCCGGTGCGGGGGCCGTGCTTTCGATCACTGAAATCGTCAAAGTGACGAGTATCGGGGGTAGCATCTGAGCCATGAATGCTGCGGACTTGAGGCTGCCGGTGGACGTGCCCTCGACGGCCCTCTTCACCGACCGCTACGAGCTCACGATGGTGCAGGCGGCGCTCCGGGCCGGCACCGCCGACCGGCGCTCGGTCTTCGAGGTCTTCACCCGCCGCCTGCCGCACGGGCGCCGCTACGGCGTCGTCGGGGGCATCGGCCGCGTCCTGGACGCCGTCGAGAACTTCCGCTTCGACCGCGGCGTGCTGGACTTCCTCGCCGACCAGCAGATCGTCGACGAGCCCACGCTCGCCTGGCTGGCCGACTACCGCTTCCGCGGCGACATCTGGGGCTACCCCGAGGGCGAGATCTACTTCCCGGGCTCGCCGATCATGCGGGTCGAGGGCACCTTCGCCGAGGCCGTGCTGCTGGAGACGGTCGTCCTGTCGATCCTCAACCACGACTCGGCGGTCGCCGCGGCCGCCTCCCGGATGGCCGTGGCCGCCGGGGACCGGCCGCTGATCGAGATGGGCGCCCGGCGCACCCACGAGCTGGCCGCCGTCGCCGCCGCGCGCGCCGCCTTCGTGGGCGGCTTCAGCTCCACCTCGGACCTGGCGGCCGGCTTCCGCTACAACATCCCCACCGTCGGCACCAGCGCCCACGCCTTCACCCTGCTGCACGACAACGAGCGGGACGCCTTCACCGCCCAGGTCGCCTCGCTCGGCGGCACGACGACGCTGCTGGTCGACACCTACGACGTCACCGAGGCCGTGAAGATGGCCGTCGAGGTCGCCGGGCCGCAGCTGGGCGCGGTGCGCATCGACTCCGGGGACCTGCTGCTGCTCGCCCACCGGGTGCGCCAGCAGCTCGACGACCTGGGCGCGAAGGACACCAGGATCGTGGTCACCAGCGACCTGGACGAGTACGCCATCGCCTCGCTGGCCGCCGCGCCCGTGGACGCGTACGGCGTGGGCACCCAGCTGGTCACCGGCAGCGGGCATCCCACGTGCTCGATGGTCTACAAGCTGGTCGCCCGCGCGGACTCCTCCGGCGAGGACGCCCCGCTGCGGCCCGTGGCCAAGAAGTCGATGGGCGGCAAGACCTCCATCGGCGGCCGCAAGTGGGCCGCGCGCCGGGTGGACGCGGACGGGGTGGCCGAGGCGGAGGTCGTCGGCACGGGCGAGGTCCCCGCCGGGCTCGCGGACCGGCAGCTGCTGGTGGAGCTGGTCCGCCAGGGCGAGGTCGTCGCCCGGGAGCCGCTGGCCGCGGCCCGCGAACGGCACGTCCGGGCCCGGGCCGGGCTGCCGCTGTCGGCGACGCAGCTCTCCCGCGGCGAACCGGTGCTGCCGACCGAGTACCTCGGCTAGGGCGTGTCCGATGGGTCAGTGCGGGCCCTGCGGCGTCTGGTGCGGTGCATCGCAAGGCGGAGCATCGCCCGCGTACTGGACGTACTCGGGTGATGCGACAACGCGGCGAGGTGCCGTACCAGGCGTCGCAGGGTCTGTGCTGACCCATCGGACACGCCCTAGGGCCCCCAGGGGCGGCAACGCGGGCGCGTGAGCCCCCGTTGTTCCCCTGCGCCGTCCGTTCCCCCTCGCACACCGAAAACCGAGTCACTACCCTCGGTCACATCGAGCTGATCTGTTGTTCGACCGTTCGACCGACGGCCCTCCCCCAAAGGATCTGCACCATGAACCGTGCACTGATCATCGTCGACGTGCAGAACGACTTCTGCGAGGGCGGCAGCCTCGCGGTGACCGGCGGCTCCGACGTGGCCGCGGCCATAACCGACCACGTGGCCGAGACGGCCGGGATATACGAACACGTCGTCGCGACGCGTGACCACCACGTGGACCCCGGCGAGCACTTCTCGGCACACCCCGACTTCGAGCACTCCTGGCCCGCGCACTGCGTGGCGGGCACGGAAGGCAGCGGGTTCCACCCGAACTTCGCGCCCGTCATCACCTCCGGGGCGATAGACACGGTCTTCGACAAGGGCGCGTACGCAGCGGCGTACAGCGGCTTCGAGGGAACGGACGAGAACGGGGAGCCGCTGGAGCGGTGGCTCCGCGAGCGCGGGGTGACCGAGGTGGACGTGGTCGGCATCGCCACGGACCACTGCATACGGGCCACAGCGCTGGACGCGGTGCGGTGCGGCTTCGCCACGCACGTGCTGCTGGACCTGACGGCCGGGGTCGCCCCCGAGACGACCCAGCGGGCGCTGGAGGAGATGCGGGACGCGGGCGTGGAGCTGAGCGGCAAACCGATCGTGGGGTGACAGGGGCTTCGCCCCAGGCCCCTTGGTCCGTCGGCTGCGGGCCGACTGTGGCTGGTCGCGCAGTTCCCCGCGCCCCTTACGGGGCGCTCACCCCGTGCGCCGCAACAACGTGGCGATCGGATGCCACGACTCCGTGTCGTCGTCCGGCGCCGCGCGCCACACGATGCCCTCCGGGTGGTGCAGCACCGCCGTTATCTCGTCCGGTGTGGGCGGCTCCGTGTTGCCCCGCAGGTACACCGCGCGCAGCCCCAGGTTGCGCAGGCGCGTCAGGGCGCGGGCGCGGTTGGCCGCGCGGACCAGGACGCGCACGCGCGCGCCCGGCGCCACGCTGCCGCCGGGCGGGCCCGGCAGGGACAGGGCCACGACCACGCTGCTGTCCGGGAGCCTTGCGAAGCCTCCGCCTGCCATCGCCCGCCTCACCTCTCCGCCGGTAAGACCATCACGAGAGCATCATGGGCACGATGGCCGCCGCCCGCCAGAGGGCGAGGCGGCGGCCGGTTACCGAGCGGTCGCTCCGACGGCTACTTCGCCGAGGGGCCCACCTGGAGGAGCATCCAGGAGCCGCCCGGCGCCTGTGCCTGGATCCGGATGCGGGTGTTGGTGTCGGTCAGGCGCACCCCGCCCGTGGGGTTCGCCGGGTCGTAGTAGGTGTTCCTGTGGTCATCGAAGACCGGAACGCCCGGCTTGGCCTTGACCTTGGCGGCCACGCCGTTGGAGTGCACCGTGTAGCCGGCGGCGGGGAGCCGGCTGAAGGTGGAGTCGTAGGCCTGGAAGCGGTTGCGCATCAGCGAACCGTCCGCCCACTTCTCGGCCTTGGGGTGGGCGTCGACCGGCAGGATGCGGCCGGAGCCGGGGTGGACGCCGACGTTGTTGTCCGTCTGCGAGGTGTCCCACAGCCAGACCAACAGGCCGTTCTGGTACGGGTAGTGCTCCACCCAGCCCGGCTTGCCGTCCTTCCAGCCGAAGTTGTACGGGCCGGTCTTCAGGGTCCGGTCGTAGGAGACGTACTGGCGGTTCTCGGCGATGTAGTACTGCGGGTACTCCTTGGTGAAGGAGGCGCCGATGCGCGAGAAGCCCTTGGCGGTCCAGCCGTTGTCGTCGCCCTCTGCGTTGTCCGAGAAGACGGTCCGGCCGTCCGCGGTGAGCGCGATCGCGTCCGCCGTGAAGCCCTTGCCGGAGGTGCCGCCGTCGGTGGCGTAGCGGAACCGGAGGTCGACCTTCTTCCCCGCGTACGCGTCGAGCGGGAAGGCCAGCTTCCGGTACGCGCCCGAAGTGCCCGTCAGTGCCGGGCGGTTGCCGCCGTCACGAGTGATCGCCTTGCCGTCGGCCGTGCCGTCGAGCGGCGTCCAGTTCGCGCCGCCGTCCGTGGAGACCTCGGTGTAGAGGAAGTCGTAGTTCTCCTCGATGTCCCACCAGCCGGAGAGGTCCAGCGACGCCTTGGCGGCGCCGGTGAGGTCCACGGTCCGGGTCAGGGTGTTCTTCAGGCCGTCGCCCTGGCCCGACCACCACTGCCTGGTGCCCTCGGCCGGCTCGACCACGTCGGTGGTGACCTTCTTGGCGGGCAGGTCGACCAGCAGCGCCTGCTTGTCCTTGGTGTTGTACTCGGCCACACCCAGCTTGTGCGTCGACTTCGTCGCGGCCTTGGCCTTGTCGTAGTTGAGCCAGCCGAGCTGGAGCTTGTCCCAGGCGCTCATGTCGCCGGGCAGGTCGCCGATGGTGTCCTTGCCGTTGCCGAGCCAGGAGCCCGAGGACATCAACGACCAGTAGGCGACGGAGGACTCACCGGTTCCGGTGGTGTCGTACTCGTCGGGCAGGCCCAGGTCGTGGCCGTACTCGTGGGCGAAGACGCCGAGTCCGCCGTTCTCCGGCTGCATCGTGTAGTCGCCGACCCAGAAGCCGGTGTCGCCGATCTCGGTGCCGCCCGCCTTGTTGAAGGACGGGCCGGTCTTGCCGGCGTCGGAGCCGTAGGCGTACCAACGGTGCGCCCAGATGGCGTCCTTGCCCTGCGCGCCGCCGCCCGCGGACTCGTCCTCGCCGGCGTGGACGATCTGGAAGTGGTCGATGTAGCCGTCGGGCTCGTTGAAGTTGCCGTTGTGGTTGTAGTCGTTGCGGTCCCACTGGTCGTACTGGGCCAGGGTGGCCTTGATGTCCGCGTCGCTGCGGCCGGCGGCCTTCTGGTCCGACACCCACTGGTTCACCGCGTCGCGCACGAGGTCCCAGGCGTTGGCGCAGTTGGTGCTGCCGCAGTAGTTGGAGCCGTAGCGGGCCTCGTTCCAGGGCACGCGCACCCAGTCGCTGACGACGCCGTCGACCGAGTAACGGCCGGAGGACTGCTTCTCGTAGTACTTGGCCAGGGACTCCTTGTTCTTGTCGTGCGAGAAGTAGAGATCCTGGTAGTGCTGCTTGTCGAAGTCCTTCTGCCAGGCCGTGCTGTTGTCCTTCGCACGGTCCGGCTTCGGTATCCGGTTGTGGGCCGGGCCGGGCGTGCCGCCGTACTTCTTGACGGGCGGCTTGGGGCCGTCGGGCCCGTCCGGGTCGTACGTGGTGGTGTCGTCGACCTTGTCGCCGAAGTCGACGAGGATGGTGAAGATCTTGTCGGTCTTCTGCCGGGCGAGCTCGACGTACTTGCCCTTGCCGAGCTGGACGACCGTGGACGGGCCGCGCTTCTCGGCCTTGGCGTCGCCGGAGATCATCTGCTCCAGCGCGGACTTGCGCTGGTCGGCCTGCTTCTTCGAGTAGGGGCCCTTGAGGTCGTGCTCCGCACCGCGCTGGACCTGCGCGGGGTCGTGGCGTTCGACGGCTGCGGGCGAGGGCGAGTCGGTCGGGCTCGCGGCCCAGGCCGTCCCCGTGGTCAGGGTGGCCGCGCCGAGTGCAGCGGTCACCGTGGCCACGGCGGCGGCGGCTCTGAAGCCCCTCCGTTGGCTGCTGTTCACTTGTGAGTGTCCTCCCCAGTAAGAACTGTGGAGGTATTTGACCGGAGTGACGCAAGAAAAGACAGATCTTGACTGAGGCAGTCAACCCCAGTACGTTATGCGGACTTTAAGTTTCGGATAAAGGATGGGGCAAGACCGTCCCTGCTCCCCCTCGGCGCGCAACGGGCGCGCATCGACGCCCCATTGATGCCCCCAATGCATCCACACGCCCCCTACGCCCTGCCACCGTGGGTTAGGTCACGCTTACTGCTGGTTCCCCTCGGGCAGTCAGGACCGTAGAGTCGGACTTGCTGTCCCCTGTCTGCCGACTCGTCGTCCCTGTCGATGTCTTGAGGACGGATACCGCCATGCAGCGTCCGACTCCTGCACAGATCGCTTACGGCTCGGCCACCGTGGTCTTCTCGTCCCTCGTCATGCTGCTGCTGTCCCAGGCGCGCTCGGGGTTCGGTGCCGCGGTCATCGCCCTGACGGCCCTGGCCCTCGGGCTCCTTGCCGCCTTCGCCGTCGCGGCACCGCCACGCCGCCGGCATACGCGGACCGCCGTCCGGATCCCCGGACAGCGGAGGCCCACGCGTACTGCGGCCGCCCCCACGGTCCGCCAGTCACTGCACGGTTGACACCACGACGGTCTTCGCCGCCTTGTCGTGGATGCACTGGTGGTACGGCTTGTCCCACGTACACCACAGCACGTTGACCAGCCAGAACACGGTGCCGCAACAGGGCACGACCTCCGGCAGGTTGTAGACCGCCGCACGCGTCCAGCCGACGCTGCCCGCCGGGACGGCACCGTTCTCCAGCACCGCGACGCGGATCTTCATCGCCATCTTGCCGACCGTCTGCCCACGCGTGGTCAGCATCAGGCCCTCGTACACGAAGTAGACGACGGAGATGAGGATGCCCAGCCCGGTGGACTTGGCGTTGTCCCGCCAGGGGTCCCAGCCCCAGGTCGCCGCGGAGAAGATCGCGCTGACCGGGATGCTGACGATCAGGCCGTCGATGATGCGCGCGATCAGCCGTCTGAAGCGGCTCGCCAGCGGCGGCATTCCGGCCAGCGGGTCGGCTGCGCCGTACTCGTTGCCGTAGGGGCTGCCGGGGCCGCCGTAGGGCGGCACGCTGCCCGACCCCGGGTACGGCGGCTCGGACGGCCGCTTCTGGAACGGGTCGTCTTCCCGCGGCTGATCGGTGCTCATGGCCCGAGTAGAACCCGGGCCGCCGGCTTCCGCATCCGCCGCGCGCCGTTCGGGTCGGCGGTCCTGCGGCTGCGGGCCGTCTGTGGTTGATCGCGCAGTTCCCCGCGCCCCTTCGGGGCGCGCCGACGAGCCGACCGTGCCCCGTAAGGGGCGCGGGGAACTGCGCGACCAGCCCCCACCGGCCCGCAGATGACGTATGGGCTCAGCTCTTCGCCGAGGCCACGAACGTGTGCGCCGCCTTGTCGTGCCAGCACTGGCGCCACGGGCGGTCGAACACGCACCACAGGACGTTCAGCACGCCGATGCCGAGCACGCCCAGGACCGCGTTGACCAGCCAGCGCCGCAGCGCCGTGCCGAACGAGGCCTTGTCGTGCGACTCGATGTCCAGCACCCGCACCCCGCACAGCTTCTTGCCCAGCGTGCGCCCCCACAGGGCGGTCGGCAGCGCCTCGTAGAGCACGCCGCCGACGAGCAGGACCGCCAGCACGATGCCGAGGTACGTGCCGGTCGTGCCGTCGAGCAGCCAGACCGTCACCGTCTGGCCGGACTGCCGGGCGCGCTCCACCTTGGCGTCGATGTGCTCGACGGACTTGTCCCACAGCGGCGCCGCGACGGCGCCCACGGCCGAGCCGAGCACGGCCCAGTCGATCAGCCGTGCGCCCAGGCGGCGGCCGAGCGGGGCGGGCCGGCCCTGCTGCTGCGCGGCCATCGCGGCGAAGATGTCGTCCGCGGGCGGCGGCTTCCACGGCCCCGGCTCCCCCGCGGCGAGCCGGTGCACCTGCTGCGCCCAGCCGACCGGGGCCGTGGGCGGGACGGACTGCTGCTGCTCCCGGACCGGCACCGCGGCCGAGGAGGGGCGGAGCACGGGCGGCGGGCTCTCCTGCCGCCGGGCGGGGACGGCGGCGGGCGCCTGGGCCGGCACGACGGGCGGCTCCTGCGTGCGCTGGTCCGGCCGGGCCTGCGGAGCCGCCGCGATCTGCGGGGTCGTGGGCAGCGGTTCGGGCCCGCCCGGGAGCGGCGCGGGCGGGCCGCCGGGGGCGGCGCCGTGCGGCTTGGGACGCAGCCCGAGCGAGGCACCGGCCCCGGACTCCGCCGGTTCCGCGGGCAGCCGGGGGTCGCGGGCGCGGGGGACCTCCGGGACGGCGCCGGGCGTGCCGCCCCAGGAGACGCGGCGGTCCGCATCGCCGCCGAAGCCTTCCTGCCGGGCCGCGTCCGCGCGCCAGGCGATGCCCCCGGCGCCCTCCGCCGGCTCCGGCTCCTCGTCCAGGAACACCGGACCCGTCTCCTCCGCCGTCGGCTGCCGCGGCGTGGGCGGGACGGGCGCGGCGAGCGCGGGCGCCTGGGCCGCGGCCATCCCGGCCACCCCGGCGGGCGCCGCCGGCATCGGCTCCCCCTCGGAGGGCGCGGGCCGGCTGGTGCCGGGCACCCAGGCGGTACCGCTCCAGTAACGGATATATCCGGGAATGGAGGGGTCGGGGTAGTACCCGCGGACGGGGTGACTGTCGGCGGATCCCGAGGGAGGTGCGCTCATGGTCTCCGGTGTCCCGTATCTGTTCGGTCCGTACTGTGAACTCAATGCGCAAAAGGCAACCCGCAGCGCAGCCAACAGGTCTACCAGAAGTCCCCACTCCTGTGGCCGTCCCGGGAGCGGGACCACTCACACGTGCGACTGGAGGACGCCCGGATCCATGCTGCGACGTCATGGTGAGAAGTCAGGGTGAAAAGTCGCGTCATGACGTGGGGCCGATGCGCTCTCCCCGGTGCGGGCCCACGCCGAAGGGCCACGCGTCGAGGGAAGCCGAGCAGAGAGGGCGCACTCATGCACACCGTGGTGGAACGCGAGCTGGACATCGACCTGATGCTGTCACCGGAGCACAGCATTCCCGTGCCGGCCCGGCTGACGTACTGCGCGGACGATCCGTACGCCGTGCGCATCACCTTCCACATCACCTCACTCGCGCCGGTGACATGGACGTTCGCGCGCGACCTGCTGGTGGACGGGGTCTTCCGTCCGACCGGGGAAGGGGACGTGCGGGTGTGGCCCGCGCGGGCCGGGGGACGCACGGTGGTGTGCCTGGGGCTGACGTCGCCGGAGGGCGAGGCGGTGGTGCTCGCGCAGGCGAACGTTGTCACGGGGTGGCTGGAGCGCACGATGCGGGTTGTTCCGCCTGGGGCGGAGGCCGAGTTGCTGGGGCTGGACGAGGGGCTGCGGGTTTTGCTGACCGCCGAGTCCGGGTGACGGGTCCGTTGCCGGGGCTCCGCCCCGGACCCCGTTTCCGCCCGCCCTCCCACCCGATTGCCCCGAACGTCATGGCGTTCGGGGCAATCGGGCCGGTGGGCAAGCCCGGGTGGGTCAGGTGTCCAGCACCTTGCCCGGGTTCAGCAGCCCCAGCGGGTCGAAGACCGCCTTGATGCCGCGCTGCATCTCCAGGCCCACCGGGCCCAGTTCCTTCGCCAGCCATTCCTTCTTCAGCAGGCCCACCCCGTGCTCGCCCGTGATCGTGCCGCCCAACTCCAGGCCCAGGGCCATGATTTCGTCGAAAGACTCCCGTGCGCGCCGTGCCTCGTCCGCGTCGGCCGGGTCGAAGCAGACCACCGGGTGGGTGTTGCCGTCGCCCGCGTGGGCGCACACGCCGATGGTCAGGCCGTGCCGCTCCGCGACGGCCGCCGTGCCCTCCAGCATCTCCGCCAGGCGGGACCGCGGGACGCACACGTCGTCGATCATCGTGGCCGGGCGGAGCGTCTCCAGGGCCGGCAGCGACATGCGGCGCGCCTGCAGCAGCAGGTCCGACTCGGCCGCGTCCTCGGCGGGGACGACCTCCGTCGCCCCCGCATCGCGGCACAGTTCCGCCACCGCGGCCAGGTCCGGGCCGGGGTCGGGGGTGTCGAAGGCGGCGAGCAGCAGTGCCTCCGTGCTCTCCGGAAGGCCCATCCGGGCCATGGAGTTGACCGCCCGCACCGTGGTGCCGTCCATCAGCTCCAGCAGCGACGGCGCGTGCCCGCGCCGCATGATGCGGCACACCGCCTCGCACGCCGCCGCGACCGACGGGAACTCCGCCGCCAGCGCCAACTGCTGCGGCGGCTCGGGCTTGAGCGCCAGGACGGCCCGTACGACCACGCCGAGGCTGCCCTCGGAACCGACGAACAGGCGCGTCAGGTCGTAGCCCGCAACGCCCTTGGCCGTCCTGCGGCCGGTCTTCAGCAGCCGGCCGTCCGCGAGGACGACGTCCAGGCCCAGTACGTACTCGGCGGTGACGCCGTACTTGACGCAGCACAGCCCGCCGGACGCCGTGCCGATGTTGCCGCCGATGGTGCACTGCTCCCAACTCGACGGGTCCGGCGGGTAGTAGAGGCCCTGTTCGGCGACCGCGCGCGACAGGACGGCGTTGACCACGCCCGGCTCCACGACGGCGACCCGGTCGACCGGATCGATCTCGACGATCCGGTCCATCTTCACCAGCGACAGCACGATGCACCCGTCCAGCGCATTGGCCGCGCCGGACAGACCTGTCCGGGCGCCCTGCGGCACGACCGGCACGCGCAGTGCCGTCGCGGTGCGCATCACGTGCTGCACCTGCTCCACGGTCCGCGGCAGCACCACGGCACCGGGCACCCCGGCGACACAGAAGCTCGCCATGTCGGCGGCGTAGGAGCGCATGACGTCGGGGTCGGTGAGCAGCGCGTCGGCGGGGAGCCCGTCCAGCAGCCGGTCGATCAGATCAGCCATGGGACCACCCTGCCACTACGCACCGCGCCCCGTAAGGGGCGCGGGGAACTGCGCGATCAGCCACAGACGGCCCGCAGCCGAAGGTCAGAGATTGCCCCGCTTCTCCTGCTCCCTCTCAATGGCCTCGAAGAGCGCCTTGAAGTTGCCCTTGCCGAAGCCCATCGAGCCGTGCCGCTCGATCATCTCGAAGAAGACCGTCGGACGGTCCTGCACCGGCTTGGTGAAGATCTGCAGCAGGTAGCCGTCCTCGTCGCGGTCGACGAGGATCTTCAGCTCGCGCAGCGTCTCGACGGGCACGCGGGTCTCGCCGGCCCACTCGCCGAGCGTGTCGTAGTACGTGTCGGGGGTGTCGAGGAACTGCACCCCGGCCGCGCGCATGGCGCGCACGGTGGCGACGATGTCGTTCGTGGCCAGGGCGATGTGCTGCACGCCGGGGCCGTTGTAGAACTCCAGGTACTCGTCGATCTGGGACTTCTTCTTGGCGATCGCCGGCTCGTTGAGCGGGAACTTCACCTTGCGGGTGCCGTCCGCGACGACCTTCGACATGAGTGCGGAGTACTCGGTGGCGATGTCGTCGCCCACGAACTCCTTCATGTTGGTGAAGCCCATGACGTTGTTGTAGAAGCCGACCCACTCGTCCATCTTGCCGAGCTCGACGTTGCCGACACAGTGGTCGATCGCCTGGAACCGGCGCGGGCCGGGCTCGACGATCGGCGCGGCGGCGACGAAGCCGGGCAGGTACGGGCCGGTGTAGTCGGAGCGCTCGACCAGGGTGTGGCGGGTCTTGCCGTAGGTGGCGATGGAGGCGAGGACGACCGTGCCGTGCTCGTCCTTGATCTCCTGCGGCTCCTGCAGGCCCGTCGCCCCGTGCTCGACGGCGTAGGCGTACGCGGCCCGCGCGTCCGGCACCTCTATGGCGAGGTCCACGACGCCGTCGCCGTGCTCGGCGACGTGGGCGGCGAGGAAGCGGCCGCGCTCGCTGACGGGCTTGATGACGGTGGTGAGGACGAACCGCGCGCTGCCCGACTCCAGGACGTAACTCGCCGTCTCCCGGCTGCCGTTCTCCGGTCCGGAGTAAGCGACCAGCTTCATGCCGAACGCGACGGAGTAGTAGTGCGCGGCCTGCTTGGCGTTGCCGACGGCGAAGACCACCGCGTCCATCCCCTTGACCGGGAAGGGGTCGGCCTGCCGTGCGGTGTGCGGGGTGTGATCCGTGGTCTGAGTCATGGCCGCAGGGTCCCTCCGAACCGCAAGGTGCGCAATAGTTTGCGGATTCTCTGGGCATGTTGCCCACCGGTGTCCGAGAGGCTCCGGACGTTCTGTACAGGCTGCACAGGAGAGGCGGAGAACCGTGATCGATCGTTTGGACGGCAGGCTGATCGAGCTGCTCGCCGAGGAGCCGCGGATAGGGGTGCTGGAGGCCTCCCGGCGGCTGGGCGTGGCGCGCGGCACGGTGCAGGCGCGGCTGGACCGGCTGCAGTCGCAGGGGGTGATCCGGGGTTTCGGGCCGGACGTGGACCCGGCGGCGCTGGGCTACCCGGTGACCGCGTTCGCCACCCTGGAGATCAAGCAGGGCCAGGGCGCGGACGTCCGCGAGCACCTGGCGACCGTCCCCGAGGTGCTGGAGCTGCACACCACGACCGGGCACGGGGACATGCTGTGCCGTCTGGTGGCCCGCTCGAATGCCGACCTCCAGCGGGTGATCGACCGGGTTGTGGGCTTTGATGGGATCGTGCGGGCCTCCACGGCGATCGTCATGGAGAATCCGGTTCCGCTGAGGATCATCCCGCTGGTCAAGCAGGCGTCCGAGGACTGATCACGGTCCCCCCACGGGTAGGAGTGGCGGGTGAGCTTCTGGGAGTACGTCGGCAGCCGCCACGCCCAGCTCTTGGCGGACACTTTTCAGCACGCCAGCGCGGTGTTCCAGTGCATGGTCGTCGCCACGCTCGCCGGGGTCGCGATCGGCGTGGCGACGTACCGCAGCGAGTGGGCCGGCAACCTCGCCATCACCGTCTGCGCGACGCTCCTCACCGTCCCCTCCCTCGCCCTGCTCGGCCTGCTGATCCCCGTCACGGGCCTGGGGGTGGCGCCCACGGTCACGGCGCTGGTGCTCTACGGGCTGCTGCCGATCGTCCGCAACGCGATCGTGGGCCTGCGCGGGGTGGACCCGGCGCTGGTGGACGCGGCGAAGGGGATCGGGATGTCGCGCACGGCCCGGCTGTTCCGGGTGGAACTGCCGCTCGCCTGGCCGCCGATCCTCACCGGGATCCGGGTCTCCACGCAGATGCTGATGGGCATCGCCGCGATCGCCGCCTACGCCTCGGGCCCGGGCCTGGGGAACGAGATCTTCCGCGGCATCTCCTCGCTGGGCAGCGCCAACGCGCTCAACCAGGTGCTCGCCGGAACGCTGGGGATCATCGTGCTGGCCCTGCTCTTCGACGCCGCCTACATCCTCATAGGACGGCTGACCGTGCCGAGGGGGATCCGTGCCTGAAACGCGCGATGCGCCGCCCGCCCGTGCCACCACAGGGGCCACGATCCGGCTGGAGAACCTCACCAAGCGCTACTCGGGCACCCCCGTCCCCGCCGTCGAGAACGTCAGCCTGGAGATCGGGGCCGGGGAGACCGTCGTCTTCGTGGGTCCGTCGGGCTGCGGCAAGTCCACCACCCTGAAGATGATCAACCGGCTGATCGAGCCCACCTCCGGCCGGATCCGCATCGACGACGAGGACGTCACCGGCATCGACCCGGTGAAGCTGCGGCGCAAGGTCGGCTACGCCATCCAGTCCTCCGGGCTGTTCCCGCACATGACCGTCGCGCAGAACATCGCCCTCGTGCCGCGCATGGTCGGCTGGCCCAAGTCCCGTATCCGCAACCGGGTGGAGGAGATGCTCGACCTGGTGGGCCTGGACCCCGGCGAGTTCCACGGCCGCTACCCCCGGCAGCTCTCCGGTGGCCAGCAGCAGCGGGTGGGCGTGGCACGGGCGCTGGCCGCCGACCCGCCCGTGCTGCTGATGGACGAGCCCTTCGGCGCCGTCGACCCGATCACCCGCGACCACCTGCAGGACGAACTGATCCGGCTGCAGCACGAGTTGCACAAGACGATCGTCTTCGTCACGCACGACTTCGACGAGGCCATCAAGCTCGGCGACCGCATCGCGGTGCTCCGCGAGCGGTCGCAGATCGCCCAGTTCGACACCCCCGAGGCCATCCTCACCAACCCCGCCGACGACTTCGTCTCCGGGTTCGTCGGCGCGGGCGCCGCCCTCAAGCGCCTCAATCTCACCCGGGTCCGGGACGTGGGCGTCGTGGACTTCCCCACGGCCGGTGTCGACGACCCCCTGCAGTCCCTCTTCGACACCCTCCGCTCGGGCACCGCCAACGAACTGCTCCTGCTGGACCGGCACCACCGCCCCTACAAGTGGCTGCGCCGCGGCGACCTGATGCGCGCCAAGGGCTCGCTGGCCCGCGCGGGCACGCTCGTGCACGACACGGTCACGCGCGACGCGACGCTGCGCGACGCGCTGGAGGCGGTGCTCATCGACAACGCCGGGCGGGTGGCGGTGACGGGCAAGCGCGGACGGTACGAGGGCGTCGTCGACATGCAGACCCTCATGAACTCCGTCCACGAACTGCTGGAGGCGGACCGGCTGGAGGCCGTCGAGCACCAGCACGCGCTGGAGGAGCAGCGCGCGGAGCAGACCCGGCGGGAGCAGGAGGGCGACGCGTGAGCCCGGCGGATTCCCCGCCGCCGAAGGACGAACGGCCGCCGGGCGAACTGGAGGTGCGCGGGATCGTCTTCCGCGACGAGACGGAGGTCGCGGGGGCCGCGGGGGCCGCGGGGGCCGTGTCCGAACGCCCCGTCCCCGCGCGCCGGATCACCTGGCAGAAGCTCGTCGTCCTGCCGGCCGTGGTCGCGCTGATCCTGCTGGGCACCTGGCTGTGGTTCCGCGGGGCCCGGCTGGACTCCATCGCCCGCAACGCCATCGGGGGCGGCAACGTGTGGCTGCGGCTGGAGCAGCACGTCTACCTCACCGTCGTCTCCACCTTCTTCGTCCTGGTCATCGCGATCCCGCTGGGCGTCCTGCTCACCCGCCGGCCGCTGCGCGGCGCCGCGCCCATGGCCATGGCCGTCGCCAACATCGGGCAGGCGACGCCCGCGATCGGCCTGCTGGCGCTGCTGGTGATCTGGCTGGGCATCGGGACGAAGGCCGCGCTCATCGGCATCGTCGTCTACGCGGTGCTGCCCGTCCTCGCCAACACCGTCGCGGGGCTGCAGGCCATCGACCCGCTGCTGACGGAGGCCGCGCGCGGCATCGGGATGTCCCCGGTGGGCGTGCTGGGCAGGGTCGAACTCCCGCTGGCCGTACCGCTGATCCTCGCCGGGGTGCGCACCGCGCTCGTCCTCAACGTGGGCACCGCGACGCTCGCCTACTTCGGCGGGGGCGGCGGCCTGGGCGACCTGATCGCCTCCGGCATCACCAACCAGCGGATGCCGGTGCTGGTGCTGGGCTCGGTGCTGACGGTGGCGCTGGCCCTGCTCGTCGACTGGCTGGCGTCGCTGGCGGAGATGCTGCTGCGGCCGCGCGGCCTGGAGGGGGGTGACTGACCGTGGCCGGGGTGCTGGAGGCGGCGCACAACGCGGAGGTGGCCCGCGCCAAGCGGCGCGCGGTGGTGGCGACCCTGATCGCCGGGGTGCTGTTCCTGCCGGCGGCACTGCTCGGCGGCTGCGGGCTGACCAGCGGCTCGCCGCTGGTCGAGGAGGTCCGGCCGGGGTCGGTGGGGCAGGGCCTGCCGCTGAGGGGCGCGCACCTGACGGTGACGTCGAAGAACTTCAGCGAGAACATCGTCCTCGGCCAGATCATGGGCCTCGCCTTCCGCGCGGCGGGCGCGAGCGTACTGGACCGCACCAACATCCAGGGCTCGATCGGCGCCCGGGAGGCGGTGCGCTCGGGGGGTGCGGACGCGATGTACGAGTACACGGGCACCGCGTGGATCACCTACCTCGGCCACGACAAGCCGATCAAGGACCCGCACGAGCAGTGGCGCGCGGTCGCCGAGGCGGACGCGAAGAACGGCCTGGCGTGGCTGCCGCCCGCGGCGCTCGACAACACGTATGCGCTGGCACTGAACCGGGAGAACGAACGGCGGTACGGGACCCGGACGTTGTCGGACGTCGCGGCGCTCGCGGCGACGAACCCGGGAGCGGTGACACTGTGCGTGGAGAGCGAATTCGCCGCGCGTAACGACGGGTTGCCGGGGATGGCGAAGGCGTACGGGATGACGGTCCCGGCGTCGCGGGTGCAGAAGATGGACGGCGGCATCATCTACACCCAGGTGTCCGGGGGCCGTTCGTGCACGTACGGGGAGGTGTTCACGACGGACGGCCGGATCAAGGCGATGGACCTGGCCGTCATGGAGGACGACCGTCACTTCTTCCCGAACTACAACGCGGCGCCGGAACTCAACGCCAAGGCCCTGCGGGAGCATCCGGCGATCCGGGACGTGCTGGATCCGATCACGGCACGGCTGACGAACGAGGTGGCGCGGGAACTGAACGCGGAGGTGGATGTGCAGGGGCACGACCCACGGGAGGTGGCGCTGGGGTGGCTGGTGCGGGAGGGGTTTGTGCGGAGGGGGTGAGTGCGGGCCGTCCGTGGCTGGTCGCGCAGTTCCCCGCGCCCCTTACGGGGCACGGCCTCAGCAGCTCGGCACCGTCCCGCCGGAGGCAAGGGCCTTGAGCGACGCCACCGCATCCTTCAGCTCCGTCACCGGAATCAGCTGCATGCCCTTGGGCAGTTCCGCCTGCGCGTCGGTGCACTCCGCCTTGGGGACGAGGAAGACGGTCGCCCCGTCCCGCTTGGCAGCCTGCGTCTTCAGCGAGACGCCGCCGACCGCGCCCACGCTGCCGTCCGGATCGATCGTCCCGGTGCCCGCGATCGTCCGGCCGCCGGTGAGGTCTCCCCCGTTGCCGTTCCCGTTCAGCTTGTCGACGACGCCCAGCGCGAAGAGCAGGCCCGCGCTCGGGCCGCCGACGTCCGCCAGGCGCAGTTCGACCTTGACGTCCTTCGGCGACCGCTGCAGATAGCCCAGCGCCGCGGACACGGCCGCGTCCTGCGACTTCGCCATCTCCGCGAGGTTGTGCTGCTCGATCTGCCGGTCCGACTGACCGGACGGGTAGACGGCGTCGTGCGGCATGACGGCGCGGTCGGTGCGGAACCAGCCGTCGACCACGTCGCCGAGCATGACGTCGGCCTGCGGACCGGTGGCCATGATCGTGGTCATCCGCAGCTGCCCGCTCGTCGGCCGGCTCTCCGCCCCGCTGATGCTGATCACCGGCTTGTTCTTGTCGGAGCCCAGCACGTTCACCGTCGTCCCGGGCTGCGCGATCGCGAACGGCAGGGGCACGAACGCGGCCACCGCCAGCAGCGCGACCACGGGCGCGGCGCAGACGGCGAGGGTACGGGAGCGGCGGGACGGAGCAGACATACTGCGAATCTAGCAATCCCGCTCACCGCAGCGCGTCGGCCACCTCCTTCGCCGCCTCCATCACCCGCGCCCCGACCCGCTCGGGCACCGAGTCCGCGAGCATCACCACGCCGACGCTGCCCTCGATCCCGGTCACCCCGAGCAGCGGCGCGGCCGCGCCGCTCGCGCCCGCCTCCAGCTCGCCGTGGGTGAGCGCGTAGCCGGGGGAGTCGGCCTCGCCGCGGCGGGCGGCGAGGATGGCCCGGCCGGCCGCGCCGCGGTCGAGCGGGTGGCGGAAGCCGGCCCGGTAGGCCACGTGGTAGTCGGTCCAGGTCGGTTCGACGACGGCAACCGCCAGGGCCTCGGCCCCGTCGACGAGGGTCAGGTGGGCGGTGGCCCCGAGATCCTCGGCGAGGGCCCGCAGGGCGGGCAGGGCCGCTTCCCGCACCAGCGGGTGCACCTGCCGTCCGAGCCGCAGCACCCCGAGCCCGACCCGGGCCCGGCCGCCGAGGTCCCGGCGGACGAGGGCGTGCTGCTCCAGCGTGGCGAGCAGGCGGTAGACGACCGTGCGGTTGACCCCGAGCCGGGTGGAGAGCTCGGTGACGGTCAGGCCGTGGTCGGTGTCGGCGAGCAGTTTGAGGACGCGCAGTCCCCTGTCGAGCGTCTGCGAGGTCTCCGCGGTCACGACGCCCCCTCCTCCGATGAGTGGCGGCCGTCGATGCGGTGGGGTTGCGCCACCGGTCCCGTCCGGCAGCGCGCAAGGAGAGGCCGCCGGTTGCTGAGACGCACTGAGTACCGGCTGCGCTCCGCGGCGGCGCTGCCACGGGGCGTGCGTGACCGGACCGTAGCGCCGCCGGTCCGCTCTGCGGAAGAGTCTGCCCACAATCCGGTCATCCCGCAGGCGAATCACGAGTATCGGAGCCGGAGTTTCAGCATGCGGACACCGTGCGCGGGGCGCGCACGTCGGACGCGCCCCGCGCATGGGCTACTTCATGCGCGTGGCCCACTCCCGGACCTTGTCGATCCGCTCGGTCAGCTGGCCGGCCGTCGCCTCCGCGCTCGGCGGGCCGCCGCACACGCGGCGCAGCTCGGTGTGGATGACGCCGTGCGGCTTGCCGCTCTGGTGGACGTACGCGCCGACGAGCGTGTTCAACTGCTTGCGCAGCTCCAGCAGTTCCTTGTGCGTGACCACCGGCCGCCGCTCGGCGGGGATCTCCAGGAGGTCGGCCTGCTCGTCCGGCTTCCTGCGGCTGTGCGCGATCTGCCGCGCCTGCCGCTTCTGCAGCAGCAGCTGCACCTGGTCGGGCTCCAGGAGGCCGGGGATGCCGAGGTAGTCCATCTCCTCCTCGCTGCCCGGGTGCGCCTGCATGCCGAACTCGGCGCTGTTGAACAGGACGCGGTCGAAGACGGCGTCGGACTCCAGTGCCTCGAAGGGCAGCATGTCCTGCTCGCCGGTGTCCTCGTCCTCCTGCTTGTTCGCCTCGTCCATCTCCTTCTCGGACTCGGCGTACGGGTCCTCCTCCTCGCCGTCCTTCTTGGGCTTGTCGAGGACGTGGTCGCGCTCGACCTCCATCTCGTTGGCGAAGGAGAGCAGCATGGGGATGGTCGGCAGGAAGACGGACGCGGTCTCGCCGCGGCGCCGCGAACGCACGAAGCGGCCGACGGCCTGGGCGAAGAACAGCGGCGTGGAGATCGTCGTGGCGTAGACGCCGACCGCGAGGCGCGGCACGTCGACGCCCTCGGACACCATGCGGACGGCGACCATCCAGCGCGAGTCGCCGCCCGCGTAGTCGTCGATGCGCTGCGAGGCGCCGGAGTCGTCGGAGAGGACGACCGTCGGACCCTCGCCGGTGATCTCGCGCAGCAGCTTGGCGTAGGCGCGCGCCGAGTCCTGGTCGGAGGCGATGACGAGGGCGCCCGCGTCCGGGATGGACTTCCGCACTTCGGTCAGCCGCTGGTCGGCGGCGCGCAGCACGTTCGGCATCCAGTCGCCGCGCGGGTCCAGGGCGGTGCGCCACGCCTGCGAGACCGCGTCCTTGGTCATCGGCTCGCCGAGCCGGGCGGAGAGCTCGTCGCCCGCCTTGGTGCGCCAGCGCATGTTGCCGCTGTACGAGAGGAAGATGACGGGCCGGACGACGCCGTCGGAGAGGGCGTTGCCGTATCCGTACGTGTAGTCGGCGGAGGAGCGGCGGATGCCGTCGTTGCCCTCCTCGTATGTGACGAAGGGGATGGGGTTGGTGTCGGACCGGAAGGGCGTACCGGTCAGGCACAGCCGGCGGGTGGCCGGGTCGAAGGCCTCCAGGCAGGCTTCGCCCCAGGAGCGGGAGTCGCCGGCGTGGTGGATCTCGTCGAGGATGACGAGGGTCTTGCGCTGCTCGCACCGGTTGCGGTGCAGCATCGGCCGTACGCCGATGCCGGCGTAGGTGACGGCGACGCCGTGGTACTCGCGGCCCAGCGGGCCCGCGCTGTACTCCGGGTCGAGCTTGATCCCGACGCGGGCGGCGGCTTCCGCCCACTGCTTCTTCAGGTGCTCGGTGGGTGCGACCACCGTCACCTGCTGGACGACGTGGTGGTGCAGCAGCCACGAGGCGAGGGTCAGGGCGAAGGTGGTCTTCCCGGCGCCCGGGGTCGCGACGGCGAGGAAGTCCCGGGGCTGCGTCTGGATGTACTTGTCCATGGCGCCCTGCTGCCAGGCACGCAGCTTGTTGGCGGTACCCCAGGGGGCCCGGCCGGGGAAGGCGGGCGAGAGATGGTGATGTGTGGTGGTAGTCACGGTCTCCGTCGGCTGGGTCGGCGACAGGCAACCGCGACAGCCTACCGGGCCGTTCGGGGGGCCCGGAGGTGCCGCCCGGTGCGGCACCGTCCCCGGGCGGCACCCCCAGGGCCTCCTACCCCCGGGGCCGCAGCCTCGTACCGACCCACGCACCCGCCAGGGCACACGCCGCCGCCAAGGCGAAAACGGCCACGAACGCCCCGCCCGGCGCGGCAGCGCCCCCCGCCCCGGCGGACACCGACCCGCCCCCGAAGGAGACGAACAGCACACCCGCCACCCCCACCAGCACGATGCTGCCCAGCGCATCGGACACCTGCATCGAGGCCGAGTTGGTGCCCTCCTCCCCCTCCCGCGAGAGCCGCAGCAGCAGTACGCCGAGGCTGGACATCGTCAGGCCCATCCCGTACCCGGCGAGGATCCACGCGACGGCCACGCCCCACACCGGCACGGCGCCGGCCAGCACGGCGGGCACCACGCCGACGGCCACCGCCAGCAGGGCCATGCCCAGGCTCATCAGCCGTGCCCGGTACGGCTCCGCCGCGGGACGGCTCTGGGTGTACGAGCCCAGTGCCCACGTCAGCCCGCCGCCCGTCAGCGACATCCCGGCCAGCGTGGCCGACATGCCCCGCTCCGTCACGAGCATCAGCGGCACGAACCCTTCCGCGGCAAGGAACGAGCCCTGCGCGATGCCCCGCAGCAGAACCACCGCCGGCAGCCCCCGCGCGGCCCGGAACGTCCCGGCCGGCAGCAGCCGCAGCACGCACGGCACCAGCAGCAACAGCCCGGCGGCCGCGGGCAGCAGGGACCAGGGCCGCAGCTCCTGGCCCGCGTACTGCAGCAGCCCGGCGCCGGCCGCCACGGCGAGGGCCAGCAGGATCCGCCGCCGGTCCATCCGCTCCGTCCGCACCCCGGCCGGGACGCGCCGCAGGGCCGGCAGCATCACCACCAGCGGGGGCAGCACCAGCAGGGGGATGGCGAGGAACACCCAGCGCCACCCGAGCTGCTCGGTGACCGTGCCGGCCACCGCCGGGCCCACGATGACCGGGACCACCCACGCCGCCGAGAACGAGGCCATCACCGACGGGCGCAGCCGTTCCGGGTAGGCCCGCCCCACGACCACGTACAGCGCGACGATCACCAGCCCGGAACCGGCGCCCTGCACGGCGCGCGCCGCCACGAACATCCACATCTGCTGCGCCGCGCCGGCCCCGAGCAGGCCGGCGCCGAAGGCCCCGATGCCGGTGAAGAGGGGGGCCGGCGGTCCGGCGCGGTCGCACCACTCCCCCGACAGCGCCATGGCGAAGAGACTCGCCGTGAAGAAGGCGGTGAAGGCGAACGCGTACATCCCGATGCCGTCGAGCGCCCGCGCGGCGACCGGCATCGCGGTGTTGACCGCGCTCGCCTCGAAGGCGATCAGGGAGACGACGGAGATGATGCCGAGGGTGAGCGCCCGGTGACGGCGCCCGAGTATGCCTTCCGGCGCGTCGGGTGAGGGTATGCCGGACAGGGCCGGGGAGTCGGTGGAATCGGGAGCGGTCATGCCCTTCAGAGTAAGGAGCGCAAGGCGATTTCGCCCCTGTCACGGGAACCAATTCCCCTCCGCCTTCGGTCCTAGGGAGGCCGACCGCGGAGAGGGGCCCGGCACCGGCCGGGCCCCTCTCGTCTCGCCTCATCCCATCCCGTCCCGCAGCCTCACGTCGTCAGCAGGACACCGCCGTACGACACCCCGGCGATCACCACCCACGAGCACAGCCCCAGCGCCGCGACCCGCCCTCCGGTCCGTACCAGCGAGGGCAGGTGCACCGCGCTGCCGAGCCCGAACAGGGCGGCGGCGAGCAGCAGTTCCTGCACGTGCTGCGCACCGTCCAGGGCGGCTGCGGGCACCCAGCCGGTCGTCCGGACGACGACCATGGCGAGGAAGCCGAGCACGAAGAGCGGTACGAGCGCGGGCCGCTTGCCCTCCGCCGCGCCGGCGTCGACGTCGTACGCCCGCCTCCGGCGCACCGCGACGGCCACCGCCGCGACGAGCGGCGCCAGCAGCGCCACCCGCATCAGCTTGACGAGCACGGCCTCGCCGAGCGCCGCCGGCCCGGCGGTCTGCGCGGTGGCGACCACCTGTCCGACGTCGTGCACGCCCGCACCGACCCACCGCCCGAACTGCGCGTCGTCCAGCCCGAGCGGATGGTGCAGCAGCGGCAGGACGGCGATGGCGAGCGTGCCGCACAGCGTGACCAGGGCGACGGACGTCGCCACGTCCTCCTCGTCGCTGCCGGACACCTCGCTGACGGCGCCGATCGCGGAGGCCCCGCAGATCGAGTACCCGGTGGCGATCAGCAGCGGCTGGTCGCCGCGCAGCCCGAGCCGGCGGCCGAGCCACAGCGTCCCGAAGAACGTCGCCACGACGGTGACCAGCACCATGACCACGGTGGCCCAGCCGAGCCCGAGCACGTCGTCCAGGCTGAGCTTGAGGCCGAGCAGGACGACGCCGACGCGCATGAGCCGCTTGCCGGCCAGCGTCAGCCCGGGCCGCCCGGCGCCGCGCACCAGGGCCCGTACCCCGGGCAGGTGCGCGGCGGCGATGCCGAGCACGACGGCGACGGTGAGCATCGGGACGGCGGGCACGAGCCGGTGGACGCCCCAGGAGAGGGCGACGCCGGCGGCGGCCATGGCGAGGCCGGGCAGCTTGCCGGGTTTGCGCCCGGTGCCGGCGGAGGAGCGTGCCCGCTCCCGCGAAGAGATCAGTGTCATGTGTGCGGTCAGAGCTCGTGGGCCGGAAGGTCGTACACGCGGCGGACGCTCGATCCGAGCCGCGAGACGTCGGCCCCGTAGATGTGGACGGAGATGGCGGTGGACGAACCGGCGTTGCGCACCCGGTGGATGTCACCGGGCGGCGCGAAGCCGCACACGTCGCCCTGGGCGTTGACCACGTCCTCGGTCGCGACCAGCCGGGCGGTCAGGCCCTCCGGGACGAGGCGGTAGCGGCGCTCGCTCTCGGTGCCCTGGTGGACTCCGGTGACGCACCAGGAGACGTGGTCGTGGATACAGGTCTGCTGTCCGGGCATCCAGACGAGCGCGACGACGGAGAAGCTGCCGTCGGGTTCGGCGTGCAGGATGTGCTGGCGGTAGTGCTCGGGGTCGCCCTCGCACTGCTCCTCGGTCAGCAGATCGCCGGCGCCGAGGTGGGCCGCGAGCCGCTCACCGACGAGGTACGCCGTCGTGTCGGGCGGCAGTCCGCGGCCTACGGCCTCCCGGACGTCGCCGATGAGCTCGTCCAGGCGGGCTGTCGTCGGGGGTGCGGTAGGTGTGGTCATACGTGCAGAGTCGGGCGGCTTGATCCATCAGTCCAACGACAGTTCGTAGAGAGTATCCCAACGCCCGCTTATGGATCGGGGTGCGTTGTTCGAGCGGGCACAGGGTCCGCTAGCAGCCCACCCGCCGCGCGGCGACGGCCTTGAGCTCGTCCAGGACGAGCATGGTGGCCGGAATCCGGAGATGCTCGCGCAGTACATAGGCGGAGACCTGCCGGCGGGACGCGGGGTCGAGGGCCCGCCCGGTGATCTTGTCGTGGCGCAGGAAGGACAGCACGAGCCCCGGCATCATGGCCACGCCGAGCCCCTCGGCGACGAGCGACTGCACGACGAGGATGTCGTCCGTGGTGAAGGCGATGTCGGGCGCGAAGCCCTCTTCGGCGCACTCGTGGAGGAAGTTGGCGCGGCAGCGCAGGCACCCGGCTATCCAGCGCTCGTCCGCCAGCTCGGCGAGCTTGACCGCGCGGCGCCGGGCGAACGGATGCCCCGCGGGCAGCAGCACGGTCAGCTGGTCCTCCATGAGCGGTATCTCCACCAGCTCCTCGGGAACCTGTTCACGCAGGCCGGGATAGGTGAAGGCGAGCGTGATGTCGCACTCGCCGCGCACCAGCCGGCGCAGCGACTCGGGCGGCTCGCCCTCCAGCAGCTCGACCCGCACCCCCGGATGATCGGCGGCCAGCCGGGCGAGCGCCTCGGGCACGATGGTGGCGCCGGCGCTGGGAAACGCACAAACCCGCACCCGCCCGGCCCGCAGCCGCGTCAGCGAACTCATCTGCTGCTGCGCGGCGGTGAGGCTGTCCAGAATCGTCTCGGCGTGCCGCGCCATCGCCTCCCCGGCCTCGGTCAGCCGCATCCGCCGCCCGGCCCGGGTGAAGAGGGGCGTGCCGACGGCCCGTTCGAGCGCCTTCATCTGCTGGGTGATCGCGGGCTGCGTGTATCCGAGCGCGCGAGCGGCTGCGGAGTACGACCCCGTCGTGACCACCGCATGGAACGTCTTGATGTGCCGCGAGTCGAACACGCAGGAATCATAAGCGGAATTTGGGGGACGGGGGCGAGGACCGCCGGGTTGCTTCTGGATGATCGCCACGGCGCCCCGCCCTCCCGCCGTTCCGTGAACGGGGCATGTCGGCTGCGTGGCAGGCCCCGAGGCCCCGTTGAGCGGGCGCCCCCGGCGCCCTATGGTCGTGGACAGATGCACGAAACGGCCGTGTGCCCGAGTGGTTGAGGGGCTCGCCTGCAAAGCGAGTTACGTGGGTTCGATTCCCGCCACGGCCTCCATTCCCGTCCCATGCCCGTCCGTTGTTCACGGACCGGCGATGAGCCCGCGCAGGCGCAGGGCGAGCCACGGCCGGGGGCCGCCGGCCAGCATCCGGCCCCGGGTCATCTCCTTCCAGAGCGGTGAGCGGCGGAAGGCGGTCAGCAGGAAGGCGACCGGATCCGCCGAGATCCGGCAGTCGGAGCGGCGCGAGGGCGTCCCCTCGCGGGTCACCGTCATCGTCCCGTCCTCGACGGCGACCGCCAGCCGCGGCCCGCCGCGGACGGCGAGGTCGAAGGAGATGCGCACGCCTTGCGCCTTCGCCCGGTCCAGGGTGAGCGGCATCATCGTCGGCATCGACTGCCCGATGACCAGCCGTGCCGCGTCCGGCGCGATCGTCCAGGGGAGCCGGGCGCCGCGGGCGATGTCGCGCCCGTGGAGCAGGCTTTCGCTGAGCAGCAGCCCGGTCGCGGTGGCAAGCGTCAGGGTCACCTGCTGTCCGTACCAGGGCGTGGGTACGGGCCTCTCCGGCGCGAGCCCCTCGGTGACACGGAGGAACGTTTCACCGTGGTCGCGGACGAAGTCGCCGAGGTGTGCGCGTTCGTCCGCGCCGAAGAGCGAGACGGCCTTGGCGTTCACGGCTGTGATCCGCTCGGTCAACGAGCCGTCCTCGGGCGGAAGAACACTGTCCCAGTCGGCGAACTCGCCGGTGAAGGCGGAGCAGTAGGCGAGGTAGACGGCCCGGAGGTGGGCGCCGACGTCGCCCACTGTCCAGTCGGGGAGGCTGGACGGCACGGTCATATCACCGACGCCATCGAGCAGTTGGCCGAGCCGTCGGCACGTCTCGTGCAGCGCGGCGCGGGTCTTGTCGTGCTCGGCGACGGGGTCGAAGGCGAGGGCATCCACGGCCGGCAGGGTACTGCCGACGACCGCAACCGGCCATGGTCCCGACCGTTCTCGGCGGCCGCCCCCGGCCGTAGGGTGATGCGCATGTCTTCCCTCGTGCGTCACATCACCATCGACTGTGCCGACGCCCACCGCCTGGCCTCCTTCTGGGCCGAGGTCCTCGACGGCTCGCTCGCCGCCGACGACCACCCGGGCGACCCGGAGGCGACCGTCACCTCCGCAAGCGCGTCACTGCTGTTCATCACGGTGCCCGAGCGCAAGATCGTGAAGAACCGCGTGCACCTGGACCTGCAGCCGCAGGGCCGCACGCGTGACGAGGAGGTGGAGCGCCTGCTCGCCCTGGGGGCGACGATGGTGGACGACCTCCGCCGCCCGGACGGGACGGGGTGGGCGACCATGGCCGACATCGAGGGCAACGAGTTCTGCGTGGAACGGAGCGCGGCCGAACGGGAGCGCTGGCGCTAGGTCTGTCCGACGGGTCTTGCAGCGCCCCGTAAGGGGCGCGGGGAACTGCGCGATCAGCCACGACGCGCCCGCAGTCGAAGCTCCCGGGGCTTCGCCCCGGACCCTGGGGTCGTGCGTCCTGTTCCACCCACCGC